>JBJKQM010000029.1:0-7836 GCA_046705365.1 Thermoplasmataceae archaeon | reverse complement strand
CTGGGATGAGAAAAATCAACATTAGCCGTCAGATCATAAGTAACCATAGTATTGTCCGGAGACACCCTCCTGGTGGACAGAATTTGTTGTTTTAGAACGTCATCCATATAATATCAACTAAATAAAGATGTATCATATAATAATATTTTGGAAAAAAGGTCCTCCGCAACCAGTTTGAAAAAAATTGAATTTCTTTGATTACTCGCCATATCGGTGAAAAAATAATTATTATTATCTCAAAAAAGTTATCGATAAATTATTATACTTAATAATGTAACATTTGTATGAAAAGCAAGAGCTTAATTTCACTTTCTATTGTAACCTTAGTTTTGTTATCATCGTTGGCAGCTGCAGTCCTCTTTTCTTCGGCTGGCAATTTTCAGCAAGGAGCTTCACCTTACATACCCACACCACTTGTAGGATCAGTCACTATCCTTCCTGATGGCACTGTTAGTGGGACGGGATCCAGTTATGTACAGCATATAGCCGGCAGTAATTACTACAATCTCACAGGAGATATACTTGGCAGTATAACCATATTAAGAAGTGGAGTAGTTTTCGATGGTCAGGGGCACTCAGTGTATAACTCATCTTCGACAATGATGGATGTCATAAACATATCGAATGCCAATGACGTGTCATTCATGAATACCCAAATTTATACTGTAAACATGACCGACATATCATTTTTCAACTCAACAGGAGATAATGTGGACCACTTGACAATGAACACCACATACATTGGAGTAATGATACTGGGAAATACTTCCCACATAGAAGTGTCAAATTCGGTCATATATGACAACTTGAGCCTGCCTTACAG
This sequence comes from Thermoplasmataceae archaeon, assembly GCA_046705365.1. Classification (GTDB taxonomy): domain Archaea; phylum Thermoplasmatota; class Thermoplasmata; order Thermoplasmatales; family Thermoplasmataceae; genus JAJZOM01. The sequence goes on along the minus strand of JBJKQM010000029.1, from coordinate 7,013 downwards.
CGCTATCTTTTCGGGAACTTCACCTAATGCATCCGGCCCTCTCAACTCCAGTTATGATTCATTTACTAATCTTACAGTAAACGAGAATCTTTCACATGCTTCATCAGGTGGACCACCAGTGGTATTCATTGCCTCCTCCAATTCATCATTTGAAAACTCTACTGTAATATTGACAGGTTACGTTGGTATCGGAATAGGTGTGCTTACAAACAATACTGTGCTGAATAACAACCATGTGAAACTGATGAAGAATGGTATTGGTATAATGGATGGAATTTTTAACCCATTTGGACATTCAAATGCGGCATTCTTGAACAATACTGTGATAAACAACAGCATCCAACTGTACAATTCAAATTTAACGCCAGGTCTCTTCTATGATGGAGGTATTCTTGCCAATAGTGAAGGAGTAATCTCGAAGAATGTTATAGTGGGGAACGCAAGTGCAACCCTGGTAGGAATAACCCAATTTGCTCCCAAGAGCACTATCTCTTACAATTCTATTACGGAGAACACCACGAGCCAAACAGTAGGGCTTTACATTCTAAATTATAGCAACACAATTGAGAACAATTATGTCAAACTAAACGGACTACAGTCCTTCGGGATGTTTTTGCAAAGTTATGGTTCCAACCTGACCAAAATAGCTGCAGAGAACAATACAATCGATGCTACTGGTGTGTCGAATGCTTATGGAATTGAATCTCCTGGATCCACAACACCTAATTTAGTTGTCAGTTCAAACATGTTGAATATTGTGGCCAACCAGAGCCTGGGAATAGAAGTCAATGGAAATTACACTTCCATATTGTCAAATACAGTTGATGTGCAAGGTTATAATGATACAGGCGCCTTTAGCCCTGGCATAATGTATGGGCTCAATGGGCACACGCACAATGTGAATATATCAAAAAACAATTTGCACATTACCGCATTGAACAATACATTCGGCTTAGTGGCTTTTGGCGCTAATGATAGCACAGTCAGCAACAATATGATTCAGCAGAGCCTCACTCACGGATCGAATAGCAGCCTTCTCGCAATGTCTCAAGTTAACTATACTAAAGTAAATGGCAATTCCTTCATGTCCAATGTCAATTACAGCGCTTTTGCCATTAGCCTGAATATGAGCCATGATGATACATTCTATGGCAACAGTTTCTCCGGAGCCTCAGGATTGTTCAACTTTAGTAATGCGAATAACAACCTATTCTACCATAACAATTTCATGAAATACAACACGTATGGAAATTCCACAAATTCCACCGGAAACAAGTTCACTATGGCTTATCCGGTTGGTGGGAATTACTGGGGACCCTCGGTGACGCTGACTGATGTTCACTCAGGAGCAGGCCAGAATCTGCCTGGAAGTGATGGAATAGGGGATTCCCCACTGGCAGTAACTGCGGGGACGGACAATTATCCCTTGACGCACGAATGGACCAACCCAACAATGACATTCAATGAGAATGGGCTTCCGAAGGGATACTCCTGGACAATCAATTTCAATGGTGCAACTTATGCAACAACAAGTCAGAGCATGACTATTGCTATCGTAAACGGAACATTCCAGAATTACTCCTATTCCGCTGAAAGCACATCACTCTATTACCTGCAGCAGGCAAATGGCACTTTCTCATATTCTGGTACAAGCGGCTCCTTCACTTTCAATTACGTCCATTGGGCATACCTAAATGGTTCAGTTATTCCATCCAATTACACACTTTACCTGAATGGCAAAGCTGTGGTGGAAAACAGCACAAGTTTCAATGTGTCAATTCGGGCGGGGAGTTACGAGCTGGAAATAATATCACCAGGATATAGCCCATATTACGAAAACTTCACAATATCTTCAAACCAGACCAAGCAGATAAATGTGAACTTCAATCCTCCAAGTAGCCTTTTGGGATTGTCTAAACAGGATCTTTACTACATCGGTGGAGCCGCAGGAGCAGTTGTAGTTGCAGCTGGAGCAGTGATAGCACTAAGGAGAAGGAATACGGGGAAATAATATCTCTGAATCTTTCCCTCTTATTTTTTTTTAAAATTTTTTTACATGAATCACTCTTTAGATTGACTTCTTAACGGAACACCCCTGAACAGAGAGAATCACTTCCTTTTTCTCGTAAACTTAACATGATTAAGCCTTTTCATAAGCACACTTGCAAATCCCTCCAAATCTTTCAGGGTGGATCCCTCCTTGCCCATGTTCAGGAACAGGTCTCCATTAACAGTGACTTTGATGTTCAGGTCCGAACCAGCCATTTTCCTGGATAGTTTTCTCATCCTTTCCATCAACAAAGGGGCTTTGACTGGCATGAGTTCAACAAGAGAATCTAAGTTAAGAAGGTCAACCTCAGGTTCTACACCATTGCTTCTTATAGAAATGATATCGACTCCATCTCTCCGGACAAGGATTTTTCCGCCCTTGATAAACCACAGGATTTTAGCAAGGGATAAATCCTCGTCTACTTCACTCATGAAGTGGCCTTACTTCAATGCTGATCTTTCCGTTCAGTGTAATTTTGGTCTTGATAGAGTTTATTCCAAGCTCCAGATCTGTAAATACCAGTTCTGTGGAGCTCTTTGTATTTCCTACTGCCTTGAGAAAACTCTCAATGAGCGTTTCTTCTCTGTTATCTGCCATATTCATATGACTACATTCAGATAGATGATGTTTTCCGATGATCATTTTTTGATAGAATAACCGACCATGTTCAGGACCCATTCTTAGATGGGACAATTTAAATCTCCCTCTTGAGATAGTTTCTGTCGGTCTTTCAGTGATAATACTTACTTGTTTTTCTGGCTTAATCCAATAGTAGAAGTGTGTCAACTTATTATGATTTTATAATAGATCAACCATTATTTACTGTGTACAAGTAGTTCAGATAAATTGATATTTAGTATCACTTAACATCAAGCTGTGCAGCAAAAAATTTTATTGATCACCCTAATGGTTGTTTTGCTCTTGTTTGGTTTTTCAGGCACTGCAATCTCTCAGGCTAAAACATCATTACCCTCGCCCGTGCCTCTCACTTTAACGACTTACACTGGAAACGTTACAATTGAACCTAATGGCACCGTTCACGGATCAAATCCTGGCTCTATCCCAATTGCCCAAAGCGGGGACATTTACACTTTCCAGGGGCAAATCAATGGTTCATTGACAATACTACGAAGTGGAGCCACAGTTAATGGTGAGAATTTTTCACTGGTTCCAGTGTATGGATCTGTATTTTCTGCGATTACCCTGGTAAATGCGTCCAATGTAAAGATAACGAATTTCAATTTGTCCTCCGGGGGACCTAATTTTGGTGTATTTCTAAACAACACATCCAACGATTTACTGAACAGAATAGTGGTGGCAGGTTATCAAACCGGTTTTCAGATACTAAACTACACACATAACATCAATATATCTAACTCAAAATCTTATGATTCTTTCGCCAGTCTTGCATCTGGAAGTTTGGTTTCGGGAAATACCGGCCCTCTTTCTCTTACAAGCAGCAACATTACAGTCTACAACTTTACATCAGATTTTACCTTTGGAGGCATTCTTATTGCTACACAATACAGTAACGTCATTGACTCCAGTGTATCATATTTTTATGCAGGCGGTATTTTCACAGCTGCCAACAACACGCTTTTTTCTGGAAACAGGATTAACGCCACAGATTCCGACTCCGCATTTTCGGCTGTTTCCAGCATTGCGGGGATTGGTTACCATAACGTTTCCTTCCGGGACAATACCGTGTGGAGCAATGCGTCAAGCATTTCATCAACCACCCTCATAGATTATAGTAATGTATCAGGAAACCTGTCTGGAAATACAATCAATATTAATGCCTCTGGAAAACAGGTCACCGCCATTAGCTTGCTTAACGGAGAAGATACTGTTGCCAGCAATTCAATAAACATAACCAATGCCGGGCAGACCTCATCATTTTACACGACCGGCATAACACTGTCCGGGGGATCCTATATGGTTAAGAACAACCGGATTAGCATTTCTGGCCAGAATGCAAGCGGCATAGGTGCAGCTAATTCATTGGCATCTTCTGGAGGAAACACAACAGGCTCAACTGTATCAGGCAATGTCCTTGATATGCATGTGGGTGGCGGGTTTGGTGTCCTCATGAACACAACGAACTCAGTACTATCAAATAATTCTGTCTACATGAACACCACTTATGGTTCAATAACTGGAATTGGAGTTAACGGTTTTAATGACGGTGTATTTGGCAATAAAATTACCATGTCCTTCCAGAAGGTTAATCCCCTCAGTGCCACAGGAATAGGAAACATCACGGGACTCCCAGGATATTTCGGCAACCTGAGCATCAATGACAACACAATTTCATTTGGTTTCCCGCAGGTGACTCTCTTTCATTTCAGTAACTTTGTAGGAATCAGCTACCAAAGCAATTCCGCTAGGAATATATTGATTTCTGGAAACACCATCACAGAACCCACATACTATGGGTTTGTAGGAAATAATGCAATTTTTATCATCATCAACAGTGGCATTCAGATATCCAACAATGTCATAAATGCATTAGGAGGCATATTGGCACTGGGGAATGATTCCGTCATATCATTCAATGATATTACCTTCAGTAACCCCGGGATAGGATTTGGTGGCTTTAATTCACCTGTCAACAATGCGCTTATTCTGGACAATAATCTCAATTGCCTGTTTGATGGAACGTTTGGCATTGTCGGTGATTACCAGAACAATGTTACCATAGATGGAAACTATTTTTACGGAAATACCATAGATTTGGCATTTACAGGGGGTGTTTCCAATGCTACTGTCTATCATAACGATTTCTTTAATTCTTCAGCTGTTCCCATTGAGATTGCTAATTATATCGGTCATCCGAACTTGAACATCTCGCTGAATGCCTCGTATCCTGTTGGTGGAAACTACTACGCCGGATTAGCGGGTAACGATAACTATTCCGGACCATTGCAGAATATTAAGGGTGGGGATGGAATATTTGACACAAACTACACAGTTAATTATGATCCGGGATATGCCGACATGTATCCCCTTGCGAAGCCCTGGCTCAGGCCTCAGTTCACCATACTTGAAACCGGATTGCTGAATGGAGCTGTTTGGTCTGCCACATTTAATGGCCAGACAAAGACTTCTGATGGGACTTCAATAACCTTCAACATCATGAACGCAACTTACCAGACATATTCTTACAGTTATGTCGGGGTTAATGGATATGTTGGCAGCGGATCCGGTACCTACCAGTACAATGGCGCAAACAATTCGGCTTACACTGCCAGGTACATTCCCATTTACCAGCTGAATTTCACTGAGTCCGGGCTTCCGGTTGGATCTACCTGGCAGATCATCGTGAATGGTTCGCTCCACAATGTTTCAGGAAAATACATTAACATCGCTGTGGACAATGGAACTCTCATTTCATACTCTGTGCACAACGGCACAGCTTACTACACTAGCAATGGCAATGGCTATCTCAAAGTGTCGGGAAACGCAACATTAAACTTCATCTTCTACCACTACGCATATCTTGTTGGAAACGTGCTGCCCTCATCTTCCGCCATCACTGTAAATGGCAAGATTATAACGGTATCAAATGGGCATTTCAATGTAACACTGGTGGGTGGCTCGTATGAGATTGTCGTGACAGACGGCGGTTATACCAGTTCCTACAGGAACATTACCCTTCAGCCGGGCCAGACATATTCCCTGAATATATCTCTCAATAGGACTGGCTCATCCGGCCTTACTACAACGTATGAAGAATACTTTGGAATCGGGGCTGTTGCTGTGGTTGCACTGGGCTTTGGAACTTACACGTTCAGAAGAAAGAAATAGCAATTATTTTATTGAATAGCCACCACTTAATTCATTTTTAACTTTCTTTTTATTTATGCACAGGCATAACTTTCAAGGAATCAGCCATGTAGACCAGGTTCTAATAATTAAAACTTGAAGCATGGTGAGGCATATTGCACATCGAAATGGATCCCAGAGCAGAACCTTCGCTAATTTTTTTAAATCTTTAGAGTTCCTCTAGCGAAATTTTATCGCACAGACAGCCATTTTTTTAAACACCACAGTGATTATTTGAATGTGGGTGTCTTCAGCGGCGGAGAATTTTTCCAGGGTAAAAGGGCAGTAATAATCACTTCGGCTGCAGCCATAATCACATTAGCCCTTCTGGCTTATTTTGTACCCGCTACAATTAAAAGCCTGCATGGGTTGATAACTGCATTTCTTGGCATCAGAGTGCCATTTCCATGGGCATATTTGGCGCCGCTAATGCCTGCAATGAATGTTCTCTCTTACCTGCTTGGCGGAATCGCCATATTTTTAATCGGCCGTGAGTACGTTGTCGCAGATCGTTACACATACTTCGCAGTTGCCTCTTACTTTCTTTATTTCCCATTAGCTGGATTAAACTGGTCTACTTTTACGACATTAAGCCTGTTTCCCGCAATGTTCCTCTTTGGTTTTTACTTCTACAAGATAGAGATGCGCTGGGTATCAGCAATACTGTTTATCACTGCCTCGGCCACTTTTGTATTTTATTTGTTCCTGGTGCTGATTGCCTGCCTCGTAATTCTGAAAACGGACAAGAAAAAGAATATACTGGTGCGGGAAAATTATTTTATCGTCTTTACAGCCCTCATTTCACTGTTTATATTGCTATTGGATTCTTCCAGCGGTAATTTTGTGAGTTTCTTTGGGACGGTGAATATTTCAGCATATGGGTTGCTTCTTGGTATGGCTCAATCCATGGTCTATGCAAAACCTCTTTTCTTTATAGTGTTGCTCGTACCGTTAATCACTTTTGCCTTCTTTGGGCCGAGAATATTGCCGGTGACAGTCCCCTACTACCTTTTCGGAATCATAACCATTGTGGCTGGAGGATCGCCAGAACCACTGGTAGCAATACTGGATCTCATCATGCCGGTAGCATTCATTGGTTCCTTGAAGTGGATTGGAAACAAGGTGGAAATGGGAATCA
>JBJKQM010000028.1:0-32070 GCA_046705365.1 Thermoplasmataceae archaeon | reverse complement strand
TAATGCCAAGCAACCTTTCTGCAGGTATACTGTCAGGCGGAAGGATGCACACCCCAGAGCTTATTTTTGCTTTCTTTGCAATATACTTCTTTGCAAAAGCCATTAAAATGAGCCAGAAAAACCGGATCATTGACGATCTCAGGGACTATAGGCATTATCACGTCAAGATCATCGAATTCTTCAATTCAAACAGGATACCAACAATATATTCCCTCCTTGCAGGGGCATCACTTGGCGGACTTATGCTGGCATGGCAGGGATATGCATACATAGAGGCAATTCTCCTGATGTATGTGGCAATACAGTTGATTGCAAATCTAATCCTCAAACGCCCCACTGGATACGTCACTTTTTACACCGCACTCTTTGTGATATTGGGCTTTGTCATGGGTGCCTATTATTATATAGCGCTAGGCGAGGCAAGTGGGTGGTATAATGCAGAGGTATTGATTGGCGTTGTCATAGTACTGTTTGGAATCATAATAGGCCTGATTGGAAGAAGGCCGTGGATTCTAATTATTCCTCTTCTGGTTATTGCGGTCCTTGCAGCACTTGAGGGAATGGCACATTTCACCCCGGCCCTACTTGACAGGCTCTTAAGCGGTGAAGGTTATTTCATAAAAACCAGGGTTTATGCTACCATAGCTGAAGCTGCAGCTCCACAGCTTGGTTCATACATAGGCGGTTTTGGTGTGGCGCAGTTCATGCTTGGATTAATAGGCGTGGCTTATGCAGTATACCTTTACTTCAAGGAGAAAACAGACGAACTCCTGTTTATACTGGTTTTCTCACTTGTATCAATTTACATGAGCTTTGCTGCTGCAAGATTCAATATTACTGCAGCTCCAGCATACGCCATCCTTGGAGGTGCTATGCTGGTATTCTTTGCGAAAGTAAGCAGACTGGAGGAAGTTAAGAAGAAGAAACCTTCATCTTCTGCTTCTCCCCTTAAATCAATAAAGGGAAACATCAAAGGACTTCAGGCTGTATTCGTCATTCTCATAACAGCACTACTTGTCATACCTTCGGCAGCATTCATGGTTTCAGCTTCTGTTCCATTCGGAAGCCCTGCACAGGCACAGGTGGAACAACAGATAGGGAGTTCCATCCCATCTTTCCTCCAGTCCAACAATACCACAAATTTTGTTGGCGGATTGAGCAGTGCTGTCTCCAATGGGTCAACACCGCTCAGTAAATCCTTTGCCTGGCTCTCACAGCAGGATGCAAACGTACCAGTCATTGACAAACCTGCTTATGTTTCGTGGTGGGATTACGGTTTCCAGCAGCGTTATCAGGGTCAGCACCCAACAGTTGCAGATGACTTCCAGCAAGGCATACCCGTTGCTGGGCAGACACTCCTTGCGCAGAACAATTCACAAATAATATCACTATTCGTGGCACGGTTGCTGCAAAGCAGTTACCACAATGGTAATTTCACAGCGAATGTAACCCAGACTCTTATTCAGTATCTGGGCGTGAATGGTTATTCTAACCTTTTGGGCGTGTCGGAAAATCCGGGAAATTACACTGGGACTGTTTTGTCTAATCCATCCATTTATGGCCAATACATAAAACAGATTGATACAGCTAATGTCTACTTTGCTTACATAAAAGGTTACCTGGCAAGCAATTACACGGTTTCCACAATTATCAATGTTTATCAGGCACTGATGAGTGAAACAGGCGATTCAATAAAGTACATCCAGATCCCGACAGATAACAGCGTTCCTACTCTATTGCCAACTTCTGCCCAGAACACTGGAATATTTTATGCCCCTGCATATTTGACTTACACACCATCATATTCAACCTCAGCTGGAGGCGTCATACCTACCGGTTTCTACAACATTTATGCAAATACCAATAATGGTACTTTCTCTCTTCAGAATTTGCCCCCCGGCCTCATACCAACGGCATATAACATACAGTTTACCCCACAGTTCTATAATACTTCAATCTACAGATTCACAATTGGAATTCCACCATCAGCTGTTGGTCAATCATTCGGAATACCGGGTCTCGATTACGGGTCAACCCAGTATACTGCCATGCCTGCCTGGAACATGAGCAATTTCCAGCTGGTCTATGAAAACATTCCATTTAATCCGTACAAGAACTATCAGGCACATCCGGGAGCCTGGACTACAGTCTCACTTCAGACAGCCTATCAGTACAGTAAGCAGGGAGTAGGTACAGTAGAACTTCTCCCGCCAGTATCAACCTTGCTTGCTATTTCAGACCCAATTGTTGCATACTACCCCGGAGCAATTGTTCATGGTCAAGTCACCATGCCGGGTGGGGCGCCAGTCCCAGGAGTACATGTTACAATCTTTGACCAATATGGCATCCCCCATCAGGTTGCGACAACCAACAGCCAGGGCTACTATAACCTGACTGCCCTGCCAGGAAATGATAGCATATATTACAGCCTCGGCACCCTGGATCCGCACTATCTTGTTGGCCTTAACACCCTTGGAACCAAGAATATCTATGTCTCAAATAACCAGGCAAACAGGGTACCAACTTCATTTAACAAAACCACCGGACTTCCCGATTACTACTTTACAGAGAATTTCGGAATGAAAAATACCAACAGTTCAGGAACTGTCAGTTACCAGTATCAACAGCACTATTATGGTCAGAATACAACAGCTCCACTGGCAACACTTAACCAGATAAGGAGCGGAACGGTGTATTATACCAACAGCAGTTTCAATCTCTCGTTCCAGGCTCCAATCATCGACGGTAACTATTCCTTCACGAATCTGCCTCCGGTTTCTTACCAGACAACTGTTGTGACCGGTGGCCACACCTACAAAGATTTCCAGTATGCAAACATAACCAACGGAGGGAATCTTGTTTACGATCTGGCTATTCCGTTTGACACCATATTCGCCAACCTCTCACTTGCTGGAAACAGTCTTCCAGGGCTTTCCGTCACAACATCAGGTTCAGGAGGATATGTAGCTGGAACGGTTGTATCAAACTCTACCGGAACTGCAAAGATCTGGGTTACTCCAGGTACGTACACAGTGAAAATAGCTGGTGCCAATATAACATCTGAACCGGTTCAGGTAAACCTTAATTCTTGGGACCTGAATACAACGGTAAATCTTACACCGGTGCTGTCTTCTACTGTTTCAATTGGAATTAACGGCTACAGCGGCCCAGCGAATGTTTCTCTATATAAGAACGGTTTACTTGGAAGCCCGATAAGGCTATCACTGCAAAACGGAAAATATGTGGGGGAGGTGCCATTTGGTGTATACACTATTTATGCCATATCTCCTGAAGGTGGTTATCTCAAAACGGTAACAGTCAACGGCACATTCATGGACAATGTAACCTTGTCTCCTCTCGCTAACCTGACCCTTACTTCACGCATGGAGAGTACCAACCAGTACTCGGGCCAGTATGAACTGCTTACCACTTCCGCATTCCTTCAGTATTCCTATTCCAGCAACAAAACTTTCATGATTCAGCTGCCGGAAGGGGCCTATACAATAGGTGGTGTTGGCATTTACACAGGAGGAAGTCACTCTGGATTCCAGGCAGTCACACTTTACGGTAATTCTGACTACAATCTGAGCTTGTCCGGAAACAATTCCCTCTCAAGCCTTGTTTTCAACAGTGGACAGTATTCATCATTCAGTGCAAAATCCGCCCTAAGCAGCGGCGTCGTTGTCCTCAAGTACGGGCAGACTCCAGTCTACTATTCGACCGTGAGCTCTCAGGGTCTTTCACAGTTATATTACCCTGCATACACCTCCGGAGGACTTACACTGACCTTTGAAGGTGCATATTACAGCTCCACAACCGTACCCGTAAGCGGCCAGCAGACATCTATAGCTGTTACCCCTGTATCTTCCCAGTTCGTAGTACGCTTGAACCAGACATCATTCTCTTCACCAACACAGGAAATTACCCTGCTTTATGATGGAGGGAGCTTCAATTACACCCTTGCTGCAGGCCAGGGAACAGTTGAAGTCCCGGTCGGAACATACTTCGTAAAACTTTCGGCATCTGCGTCTACGCTGGAGCCTGATCCGTCTTACGTTGCAGTGAACAAGCAGAATATAGGTACCTATTATCTGGGTGTATCCGAGTATTCCTCAGTTACGTCATCAACTGCGAAGTTCACAACATTATTCTACTCAAATGGAACAGAGGTAAGCAACAATTCCAGAGTACTTACAGGGACTTACCAGGTTTATTCTTACAATACAACTTACGGAGTCAATCTTACTAATGTCTATATTTATCATAACACGACGCTGAATCCGTCATATAGTAAGGCCTATTTCCTGTCCCTTTCAAACAGTGCCAGTTACAAGTCCGGTACTTATACAATATCGAATGGAGTCAACAGGTTGAAAGTTGGCGGAGGAGCTATTGCACTGCCCGCTGGAACTTATTCAATTGCGTACAGCAACACATTCTCCAACTCTACCGGCTCATTTAACTATACGGGGGCAGCAACAGTAACACTTAATTCGAATTCAAGCCTGAATGTCACCGTTACCGGCACTGAGTTCTACTCGAGCCTTTCTGGTTACGCCACATTCTCAGGCAGCCCGTCTATGTATACCACTGTGATGCTAGTCAATTCTGCAGGAAATATATTTGGAACAGCTTCCACAAATAGCCTCGGATTCTATTCCATGAAGGTTCCCACAGGTGAATATACGGTCTATGCACTCAACAACATGACCAAGACTGCTTTCTTCGGCGGAGTATATATCTACGGGTTTACACAATCTGTTTCCAAGAATATCACCCTGAAGAACGCATATTATGTCACGGCAAGTGTGAACCTTGGAAGCAGCCTGATAAATAATCTCGTGAACATAACTTCCGGTAGCGCAAGGTATGCATTCTATCCTCAGAGCGGAAGTTTGCTGTTGCCTCTTGGCAATTACACCTTCGAATCATCCACAACATCGACTGAACAGACGTTCAACGGAGGAATTCTTTCGGTATCATATTCCACGAGCACAATTGTCTATGTGAATGCCGACATGACTCTACCACTGACACTCAACAAGAATGTGGTACACTCATTCCAGGCTAAACTGCTTTCAAGCCAGGTTTCAGTAAACAAAGGAGACAACCTGACTTACAGGTTTAATTTGACAAACCTTGGAAACAGTCAGGAATCTGTATTCCTTGCATCCACTTCAGGCACGTGGACTGAATCATTTAATCCAGGGACCATCACGCTGATGCCAGGTCAGACTGCCAATGTGACAATGAATGCAACATTGAACGGAAATATAGCCTCAGGTTCACAGAGGATACCGTTCAACGTAGAATACATAGGTGGTTCAGTACAACTAAGCCTGCCTGTCAATGTAAACGTTAACTACAACTACTCTGTGTCTGAAAACGGATTCCCGGCATATAATGGCAGCAGAACGTTAATACCGGTTCTCCTGAACAATACTGGAAATGCACCGATCACAGTAAATCTGTCCCTGAATGAGACACGGCTTGGATTGAATGGATGGTACGGTTCGGTTGAACTGAACAACGCAAATGTGACTTCGGTGTACCTTCCATTTGATACTAGCAAGGTCATATACGTTTCACTTAATGCGACTGCATCTAAACCAGTATATCCTTTCACATTTGTGCTCAGCACAAACAGTACTGTTTCACAGAACAATACAATAAGCAAGGATTTGTCGCTGTCGATCAGTTCACCCCAGTCCGCAACCCTTACACCTTACCCGAGTGGAGACAATATAATAGCCAACTATACGGGTGCACCGGTTGAGACTCTCATATCCGGTATTCTAATCATAGTAGTTGCAGTTGTGGCAGGTTTACTGGTTACAGCTTACAGGAGCAGAAAGAAATGAAGAAAATATCATTGATCGCAGTAATATCATTACTATTCCTTTCGTCATTCGCAGCCGTAGGAATATCAAGTGGGTACACATATGTCCCGCCTTTTACACAAACAGCTTCACTACCCTCCTACTCATTCGTGAACCAGAATTTCACTGTGTATGTCAACGAGACATTTGGATTCACCAACTACACCCTTACCGCATACATTGGCGGTGAAAACCTGACAGGTACATCTCAGCAGTCCTCAGTACACTATTTCCATGCTTCCAATCCTGACTTCAAGTTCAATATCACATCCCCTGCGGTTAAGCAAACCATTTACATCAAGGTTATTGCCGCGGCTGATTACAACGGGGCCAGTGTTATCTCCAGTTCAACTTATACAGTTACGGTGTCGCAACCTATTGTGTTTCACGCCCAGATTGTTAATAAAGGCATAACAACAGTTCACAACCTAACACTGGATTTCTACCTGGACAATTCCCAGTTCCCATCAGGGCATGTTACTGTAGCTTCCCTGGCGCCCAACCAGGTGGTGGATGTAAACTTTACATACCCGTTTGAGTCCCTGACTACTGGCGAACACACGCTTACAGTGTCTACCACAGCATCAAGTATTCAGATAAATGGAAACACCGGCTCTTCAACTTCCTCATTCTATTATGGAACACCTCCAAATTACAACTGGATCTATTACGTGGCAGTCATCGTCATAATTGTCATGGCATTCTTTGCACTGTCTGCGGGCAGGAAGCCTGCTGCTGGTATGAGGCCCCCAAAGTGGAGAAGAAACAAATAATCTTCTTATCTTTTTTAAAAATCTAACAGACCCTGAGTTATCCAACCACACTTTTCAGGGTTGTAAATTCCATTTCATACGCGTGTTTTCTTTTCAGGTTCTGGATCATCCGGTCATTTGTAATCACGTACCTGTCTTCAACCTGGGCAATTCTTGCTGCTGACAGCGCATTATCATGGATTTTATGGGGAAAGCTGGTATTCTTTTCATCAACAATCCTCAAAGATAGGCCGATAGCATTAAGGTTTTTTATAATGCAATCCCTGTTTGGCGCATCGCCATTTCCTATTTTGATTTCAAGATCTATGTAATTGTAGGATGATATGATTGCACTTACTTCATCTCCAATTATGTCTGTAGAGGCACATTCAAAAGCTTCTGTTAGCACGTTGTCGGCAAGTACTGCTAATCCGGGATAAGGGCCTGGATCTATTCCGATGACGAGCGATTCAAATGCTTCCTTCATGAGAAGTCTGGAAAGAGACATCCTGAGTGCCTGTTTTGGGTTGTCAGCCTTCACCTGATGTTCCAGCTCGATTTCATCTTTGGACGAACTCAATACCACGGAGACATAATCAGGAACAGAATCGATGGACTCAATACTCACGAACGGTAGCTTCCACTCTCTGAGGAGGTGTATTATGTCATGATAGAACTTGAAATCAGATGTGAAGACTCCAATGCGAGCCATTCAAGTCTTAATTCTCAATTGATTTAAATGTTTTCGTCAGAATCAAGGGCGGTTCTACCAAGCTGATCACCAATAATTCTGTTTGCAGTTTCCACAAACTGTTTCTCTTTCCCTCTAGGAATAACTGCCCCTGCCGCAATATCATGTCCGCCGCCGGAGCCGCCAACTTCCTTTGCGCTTTCTCTCATTACCAGGGAAAGGTTAAGTCCCTTCTGGATCTGCCTTTTAGTTCCCCTGGAGGAAACCTTAGTATCATTTGTGCCCACATTGAAGCCAATAAGTGGTTTATCCTGTTTTAGCAGGTAAAGCATCATGGTGCCGCTAATGGCTCCTGCCATTTCGGATTCGGGTGCATAAAAATACCTTACATTTTCCTCTTCAAAGACTTCCTTGAATGCCCTGTACGTGTATTCAATAAGTTTAGTCTTGAAAATCCGCCAGTTATTGATCATATCGTCTTTCTGCGTCTGGTCACCAAGGAAGTAAATTATTGGAACTGAATTCATTCCAACTTTGGCGTTTCCGTCCACTATTGTGCTGATTTCCTTTGAGGTAAAACCAAGATCCTGGAACCTGATAAGGTCATTCTCCAGATACTTGATTGCCTCCGAACCGCTATTCTGGTGCAAAAGTTTAGATGAAAGGAATTCCGCCACTAACTGTTTTTCATCTTCTGCCAGTTCGAAAATGCTTCTCTGCGGATCAATTCCCAAGCCTTCCAGTGCTATTTTGACGTTTTCAGGTTTTCCGCTCAAATCAAAGAAAAATGGATCGGTTGAATAAGTAATGCCATCTATCAGGGTTGAACCTTCAAGATTCAGGGTATGAACACTATTCAGGTCCTTCCCGTAATGTTCCAGCAGGGTCTTGTTCAGTCCTGTCAAACCACCTATATCCTGCTTGTCGGCTATTACTCCAGACAGGAGATAGGGCATCAGATCTGCATTCTTTTCATCCATGGCCAGTGTCATCACATATGCCATTGTTGCCCCACAGGCACCTCTTGTTCCATCTATTCCGAACTGGCGGGCGTTTATGTTCAGTCCCTTGAACGCGTTCTCCTGGAAGAAATGATGGTCCAGTATTACAACATTCTCTGAGTCTTCGATAAATCTTGCCTGATCCGAGCCGGCATCAACGACGACAGTAAATGTATTCGGGTATTCCTGTATTCTCTGCCTGAAGCTCTCCCCGTCCAGGCTCTTGATAAAACCTAAATGAAACTTAATCCCCTGCCTTCTAAGGGCAGAGGTTAGAATTATGGCAGCGCTTCCCCCATCGCCATCGAAGTGGGCTAAAACTCTCACATATTTATTTTCGAGGATACGTTTCGCACCCTCTTTCAACAACCGATAAAATTCTGGATCAATAATGTCTTTGAGCATTTTATTACAGGACTTTTGACAGATTCCATTCAGGTGCCAGATATCCCGATCTCTTGTAATATTTGACCATTCTCAATATTTTGGCCATTAACAGAGCCTGGCCTCTTTTGTTGCTCATGTCATTCCTGTTTGCGTCCATGTGCTTGCTTACATTTCTGTATTTCTTGATCAGGTTCATAAGATCTTCGGGGACCGCGTCGACCAGACCTGCGCTTTTAAGGACAACACCTATTTTCTTCCCAAGAACAACCTTTGAGCCTGGTATTCCATACTGGTCTCTGAGTTTAACGCCTATTACAGAACTGCTGTTTCCAGCCTTCTTAAGATCAATTATCATATTCTCTACTTCGTCGTTGGAAAACTGAATCCAATCCGGTTTTTCAGCACTATAGATCCGTCTTGACTTTGACCTTCCTCTTTTCCTTGTGTGCATTCGAGCCATTTTGATCGGTACCTTTGAGTTATCCGTAATCCGCAAAGTATTAATTTAATTTTCCTGTGATCCCTGCAGATACTTTACAGACGCCCTTGATTTCCTCATTTCATTTAAATACAGCACTTCTGTGCTACCGATGGGATCATTATTTGAATGGTCCAAAGCAAATGCCCAAGGACAATTGATTCCACCTTTCATCAATAACCAAAAGCCAATGAGGTTGTTACAACGGGGGATCAGGTGTATAGACTTCGTATATTTTTCACTCGGGCTTAACTGGGGAGTTAATCTGGTTTATTGGAATGATCTGCGCAGGTTACTCTTTCAATTGCCTCATCAAGATACCCCTTGTCTATGTCAAATCCTATGAATGACAGCCCAAGGATTGAGGCTGCTATGGCAGTAGAACCTATTCCAAGAAATGGATCCATAACAATGAGATCTTTTCTCAAGCCATGAAGTTTAATGCACATTTCCGGTAATTTTACAGGAAAGGTGGCAGGATGTGGGCGTTCTTTCCGGTTCTTTATTGTTTCATATGGAATGAACCATGTATTGCCCCTATCACGTTTATCTGAACCTGCGCTCTTCCATCTTGTAACATTTGATTTATCCTGGTATGGCACGCCCACAGCTAATTTGTCGAGTTCTACATTTCCATTCTTTGTAAAATGGAAAATATATTCCTGGCAGTCATTGAGGAATCTTTTACTTACTATGGGTTTAAAATGGCCCACCGATAGGTCTTCAGTCAGTTTGTGCCCAGAGCCCGCATATCCTTTCATTATGGAAATTGATTTTATCCAGTGGATAACATTCTGCAAAGTTAGATGCTTGCGAACAACCTGTGCAACGTCCCAGGCTATCCACGGGTCTTTTGGGATATTCCCCACATTGAGGAAGAAAGATCCCCCATCCTTCATTACACGCCTTATCGCTCTGGCAAAATCCTCCATCCAATTGAGGTATTCTTCCCTCGGCAGGCTATCCTGGTGGGTTGAGTACTTAATTCCTATGTTATATGGGGGAGAAGTTACGACCACATCAACAGAATTCTCGCCCAGCAGGGAATCCATTCCCGATATGCAGTCCTCCTCGTATAAAGATATATTTTTTCCACCAGAACTGATTTTTTCCCAGTATGGCTTTTTTCTTTCCGGGGAGGAGCTCATTTGTTCACTTGAATTGGAAACCGGTTAATAATTTGTGTTCAGAAGGGCTGGATTGGCAATCATTAAATGAGGAACTGGGAAGAGTTCAAGGTTCAGCAGTAATCAAAATCTCTTTCATACTGGGCAATTAGTTCATTTGCAACCGTCCAGATTGTAAGTTCCTCATCAAAAATTGAGTATGCTTCTCCCAGTGAATAAATATCAGAGCGGTAGTCTCCTTCTGAAAACCCGCCCATGATTACTGCCTGATCTTTGGCGCCATCAGAATACATCGACTTTATTCCGATCCTTTCTCCATTTGGAGAAAGAATTTTCAATTTCCCGGTTCCTGTGAGTTTCAAAAGTTCTTTCACATTTCCTTCGTGAAGTTTGAGTAGGCTGGTCTCTCCTGCTTTAATGACTCTTTTGTCATACAGGTCTTCAATCAGGCCTATGAACCTGTTATAGGATTTTGGCAACCTGATCTCCGGGGATATTTCCAATATGTGGTCTGTGCGAGTGTGAATCCAGATCCGGAGTTGCCCTTTCTTGTTCAGAATGCTCTCCAGTGCCATTGTAAGAAAGTGATAGATGATATCTGGCCTGCCTCTCCTGTTAGATTCGCCAGGGTAGAACCTGTCTATTGAAGTGTGCATGTAGTTTGAATCAAGAAGTATTTTTCCAGCGGTTTTTTTCCTCTTCTTTGCGTGAATCCTTATGGAATAGTCATCCAGCATTTCCTCCGGAATCAGTTCAAGTTCTGCATCCACCAGGAGTATGGTTAACATTCTACCTCATCTTTCCAACAGTTAAAATCATGTTCCTGTATAGTTGACGTGAAGCTGAGGGAAATCATAGCATTCAGTTTAAACAAAGAAATACTCGAGATATACACCGGCAATGGCAAGGGGAAAACCACTGCCGCCTTCGGTCTCACTTTCAGGGCAGTTTGGCGGTAATCTCTAGGTTTACTGTGCAACTTCTTCGATTTGGAAGATCTTTTAAATTTCCTTGATTCCAGAACTCATAAAGTGGAAGTTATCCTTTGCAGAATGGGAATGGACATGAGATACTTGAAAGGGCCAGCCTGATAACCGAGATGAAGGAGATCAAACACCCATATTCAATGGGTTTGCCCGCAAGAAGAGGTGTGGATTTCTGAACCTGCGCAAAGACTTTAAAAATACAATGCTTTAGTGATATCTGTTGCAGGAAACAGATGAGTCGTCACCGATAAAAGATACCATTATTGTTGCCAATCCGGGAACAGGGAAAACATGGGAGATAGTAAACCGTGTTATGGAATTGCTCAAGCAGGGAGTCGCGGGGGACGATATAGTTTGCGTCACCTTTACGAATAAGGCTGCAGACGAAATGAAGACAAGGATCATTAAAGAGGCAGCTACAAGACCGGGCGTTTATGATGAGGCACTTAAAATTGAGGTAGCCACAATTCATGGATATGCAACGGATTATCTCCGTAGCAGGGGAATAAATGCAGAGATCGCAACAAACACTGTTTTACGTTACATTGTCTACGAAAAACTGAAGGAACTGGGGACATTCCAGTATGGGGATGATTATCTTATCAGCAATATTGTCCCGAAAATAGAGACCGGGATCAGGTATCTGAAGAGCTTTGGGATAGTTCCCTCCGCCATTGACGAAGGGGCAGTTTCCAAAATAGTGAAAGAACAAACAGTTAATTCCAAATCTGCTAAGCTTTCCGATAAAGCCATAGATTTGCTTGTCAGGGATTTTACAGAAATTTTCAGATCTTATGAGGAGTTCAAAGAGGAAGAGGAGTCCATGGATTTCAATGACCTGCTGCGAGTGTTTATGGAGAAAATGGAAGAGAAACACAAGAGGGTCGTCCTTGTGGACGAATTCCAGGACCTCAACAGATTGCAGGTGGAAATAGTTGGAAGACTGGCTGATAAACGCTTTTTTGTGGGAGACAGGAAACAGTCGATCTTCGGTTTCCAGGGAGGCAGCCTCAGTTCATTTAACAGATTCCTGACAGATTCCGAGTTTGACATTCGCGGAAAGAACCTCAACCGGAGGAGCACAAACAATATCCTTGGGTATGCTTCCTCATATTTTCTCACCTACTCGCATGATGCCTATTCCCGGAAAGAAATAGAAGGTCTGAAAAATCCGGACAAGGGTGAAGGTGAAAAAGTTACCCTTGTCTCATCTGCAAATCCGGAGTCGGACGCAGTTGCATTGCTTCAGGAGCTCATGGAGTCAGATGAGGGCAATGAGAGAGACTTTGCCATCATTGTCAGGACTAATCCTCAGATACTGAAAATCGCAGAACAGCTGGAAACGCTTGGAATAAAGTACTCGAGCACTATAAAGAACAAGGTAAACCAGTCTCAGATAAATGATGTTCTCGCTTTCATTTCTGGCCTGGTAAGCGATGACCCGAAAGTCATATCACGTGCACTTATGACTCCATTTTCCGGCATGAGTCTCAAGGAGGCGCTGGAAGCCAATAAGGCAATCAATGGCGGTAAATTTGATCTGGAAAGCCTACCAGCTAATTTCCGAGAACTTCGTGCAATGCATTTCGGGACAGCAATGGTGGAACAGGCCTTCGATAGAGTTATACTGCCCATAGCTACATCGCTCGGATCAGGTTACCTCAATTCAGCCAGTTCTGCCCTCGAATCGGCAAGAGAATACCTTACTATATTTCGGGATTACACACTTGAAGGCTACCTGAATTACATGACCCTCTCCAGCGAGGAGATGGAATCTGACCTCAGAAAAGCAAGGGTAAACATACTTACTGTCCACAAAGCGAAAGGGTTAGAATTTGATACCGTAATCTACGTTCCCTCTGAATTTCCAAACAGACTTGAGTATTTTGACACACTCACGTATGCCATCATATTGACTTCCACCGGTATAGATGTCCACCAGGATCTGCTTGAAGAACCACTCAGAATTGACTTTGTTGCCCTGACAAGGCCCAAGGAAAAACTAGCAGTGGTGGCATCCTCGAAACTTGTTCCACGCTTTCAGCTGCAGAATAGTTTCTATGAGGAATCTTCTGTAGATGGCCAGCTTGAAACGGTAAAATCAGCAAGATATGATGAAGCGTACCTGATGTTTGTAAATGGCAGATACCAGGAGGCAAAGAACATACTGTCAGAATCTGACCAATGGCTCATGAAGTCTATTGCTGATTATTTTTCCAATATCTCGAGACTTTCGTACACTACATTGAGTACAATAAACGATCCATTCGAGTTTCTGAGACGGAACATACTCAAGATAAAGGAATTCTCACAGTTCGCAGAAAGGGGAACTAATTTTCATGAAATAGCACAGAGTTACGCCAATGGTTCGCTTGATAAGAAAACCATTCCGGAGCAGATAGCAGGAGATTTCAGCAACCTGGAGCTTGCAATGGAACAACTGAAATCTGATTACAGGGTACCACCAAGCTACAGCGAACTGCCAATAGAACTGCCATTGTCTGCTCTGTTTCCGGAAAAGGGCATCCCTGATAGCATTATAATGTACGGAAAACTTGACGCGGTTTTCCTTGGTAATGGCAACAGCGGAAGCTATCTTATTGCAGATTACAAGACTAGCCGAAATACAAAATCGGAACACTGGCATCAGTTGTGGCTCTACACCAGGATGTACCAGAGAAAGTATGGAGTAACTCCGGAAAAAATCTCAGGAGGCATTATTTACGTTGCCCTGGGAGAATCAATCAATACTGGGGAAAGCGCTCTTGACGTGCAGATAAGGAAATATGACGGCATAAAGACAGATGTGGTTGAACGTAGACTGAGGGAATTCCTTCTATATGTTGATCAGCCGGAGGCTTTTGTGGAAAAACTGATAGAAAAGCCTCCCAAAACGGAACTGGACACAAGGCTGAAGGAAATACTTGAAAGAATACTTTGAAATTGATTATGTAACTCAGCAACTCATGCTTTCCTGTCTCCACGAATAGAATCAATGATCCAGGGAAAGTTAACAAAAGCTGATACATGGCTGGCAAGAATCAACCTGGATTTACCGGTCTGCCTGTTTTCCAATTTACTGCTGTATACGATTTTCACACACATACTTATCACAAATTGAGATGAGAGGCTTTTTTATAAAGAAAACAATTTGTAAACTTTATAAAGATACATATTGAAAAATTTATATTGAAATTGGCCTTGTACATTTATGCAAAAGTACCCTTCAGAAACAAGAATAATCCTGGCGCTCAAGCGCGAAGGCCACCTCAGCCTCAATGAGCTGGCTGAGGAGATAGGGATTTCTAAGATGGCAGTACTGAATCATATACAGAAACTTGAGGCTCAGGGTCTTGTGGAGCGAAGGCTTGTCAAGACCAGGGTAGGAAGGCCATATTACAAATTTGGTGTTTCCGAGAATTCCAAAGTCGGCATGGCTCCATCTGATCTGTCAATGCTGGACGAACTCGTTGATTATCTGGATTCAAAGGGCCATGAAGAGGTAGTAAAGGATTTCCTCAGGAAAAGGTATGGCCAGGTAAGGCTGGATTATGAAAAGAAACTGTCAAAAGTCTCTCCGGAAAGGAAAGTGGAGGAGCTGGCCAAGCTCAGGGAGCAGGAGAATTATTTCCCGGAATTGAAAACAGGGGGAAAAGACAATTATGAACTATTGGAGTACAACTGCCCAATCTTCAGCATTTCCAGGAAATTCGGCATTGCATGTTCCCTTGAGACCCAGCTGTTCTCGTCTGTGCTTGGAAGAGATGTTTCATCTACACACAGGCAGGTTGACGGAAGTGATGTCTGCAAGTTTCTGATCAAGAAGGAGATTAAAGGATAATCACCTGTATTTCTCCAAAAGCTGAATTCTCCTGGCCGGGTGGGGATGCGAACTGAATATGGAGGAAAATCCTGAAACCTTCATGTGCCTCCATTTCTCAAGGAGATCCAGATGTCCTCCATTTGATTCGCTATTAAGATCTGAAAAAAGGAGCATGGATGTAAAGTTGTTGGATGCCTCAGTCCTGCGTCTCCTGAATCTCGTTCCAGTGTAGCTGACAATTTTGGCAAGTGCAGTCTGTAAATGTTCAGCCCCATGATCAGCGGTGGTGACTGCATTGAGGTCAGCGTATGTTTCTCTCATCCGGTTGATGCCAAGAATCATTATGTTGAAGACGAAACTCAGGATCATTAGTGCTATGGCAATGAGGAAACCATATCCATTCTGCTGCCTGCTTTCGCCGGAAAAGAGAAGGCTGTATGCAAGGTAAAACATAAGGGTGGGGATGAGGCCAATGGCCAGGAGCAATTCTATATCTCTGTGCCGGAGGTGGCCCATTTCATGCGCGAGAACCGCTTCAAGCTCCTCCCTTGTCAGAAGGCTGAACATGGGCCGTGTGACCGCAATACGCTTTCCAGCAAGTGGGGAGGAATAGGCAAATGCGTTCGGGAAGTTAACTTCCGCTATGAATACCTGAGGCATCCTGAGGCCGTTATTCTGGGACAGCCTTCTGACCGTCTCAATCAGCCAGGAATAGTTGGTGTCATCCTCCCTAACTGGAGTCAACCTGTATGCATAGCCTATGAGATAAGGAGAAAACAGCCACTGTATGATATCCATCACCAGGACTGCAGAGAGAATTATGAGCACTAAATATGTAAAATTTGATACAACAAAGAAGTAATCCAAAACAGACAGAATTATGGCTGCTGCAAGGCCGGCTATGGCAATGCCAACCAGTATTGTCGTGATCCTCAACCTGGCTGCTACTATATCCATGGTAAATGATCTGAAGCTGAGATATAAGCTGTTACACTTTCTTTCTGATCAGTTCAGCCCATATTGTATCCTGTAAAGCTGGTCGAAAATACCGCCTGTCCCAATGAGCCCATCATAGGTACCTTCCTCTACAATGTCCCCTTCATTGAGCACAATTATCCTGTCAACGAGCTTTACCATGGAGAACCTGTGGGTGATAAGCACCAGTGTCTTGTCTTTCAGGAACTCACTGAGTGAACTCATTATCAGTGATTCAGAGTATGGGTCTATCTGTGATGTTGGTTCATCCAGGATTAAAATCTCAGGGTCCCTCACGAATGCCCTGAGAATGGATATGGCCTGCCTCTGCCCTTCAGAGAGGTTCCTTCCCATTTCCCCTATATTTGTGTCAATCCCATCCGGAAGATTCTCGAAAATTCCATCAAGCGAAAACCTTCTGATCAGTTCCTTTACCTCAGATTTGCTTATCCGGGGATTTGAGAAGAGTATATTCTCATAAATTGTTCCCTTGAACATGAATGGTTCCTGCAGGACAGGGGCCAGGAGATGGCGAAAACTGGCTGTATCGATTTTGTTGAGGAGCTCCCCGTCAAGGGTTATTTCGCCTTCTGTAGGTGAATAGAATTTCATAAGCAGGTTTGACAGGGTAGTCTTTCCGGCACCAGTATGACCCACGATGCCTATTTTCTCGCCCTGCCTTATCTTGAGATTGATATTCCTCAGTGCGTTGTCCTCGCCATAGGTGAATGAGACTCCCCTCAACTCTATGGCATCACTGAACGTTGCCTTCTGGTCGCCCACATCCTCCGTGGACTGCCTTGGATAATCTATTATCCCGTAGATTCTTGCGACTCCAACCATTGAAGACTGGTATGAGTTGTAAAGCTGGGACAGCTGAACAACTGGATCAAAGAATTCCTGGACATATAACACGAACGCCACAAGGATTCCCACGGTGGTAACCCCCGCTTTCAGCTGCAGAGCGCCTGCAATCAGCACAAGAGCAATTCCGACAGATTCGATTATCCTAATGGAGGCGCCATAAAGAGATGCCACCAGTGAAGCCTTCATGTTTGCCTTGAAATTCTTTTTATTGAGGCCGTCGAACTTTTCTGCCATCCGGTTTTCAACGTTGAAAGATTTGATGGTCCTTATGGCATTGATGTTTTCGCTTAGATTTCCTGTAATTGCTGCTATGGTCTTTCTGGTCCTGAGGTAGTTCCTTCTGACCTTTCCCTGAATTGAAAAGGAAAACAGCATGAGAACCGGGATTACAACCAGTGCGTACAGTGTCAGGCTGAAGTCCTTGTAGAACATGATGGTTATGGCTACAATTACAGTGGCAATTCCAGAAACAACCTGGGGCAACTGGAAAGTCAGGAATTCGCTCAATGTCTCTGCATCATTGGTTATCCTGCTGATGAGGTAGCCAGTCTTGACCTTGCTGAAGAATGAAACAGGAACATACTGGAGATTTTCAAAAGACCTGTCTCTTAGGCTTTTTATTTCTGACTGTGCAAGTTTAGTGGAGCTGATGGTTCTTTGCCTGTTGGAGAAGAACTGTATCAGGTAAAGGCCGAAGAATGCAGCTGCATAAAGGTAGAGTCCCGTAAAATTAGCAGCAGTTATGCTGTTTATTGCATAACCAAGTGCAAGCGGGTAGAGAGTTCCTGTTATGGCAGTTATGAGAACAGAAACGACCAGTATTGAACTGTCCTTTCTCATGGCAAAAATATCAGACATGAGCCTTTTGAAAGCTGCAAGCCCCTTCTGTGTCTTTATGAAACTCTCCTCCTGCTCATCATAGTCCTGTGCCAACTTCATTCACCTCCTGCTGCTTCAAATGGTCCTGCATAGCCCCTGCCTCTGCCAGTTCTGGTAGAGGCCACAAGCGCCCCTCCGTCCAGTTCAAACACCTTGTCTGAAAACTTAAGTGCAGATTCCCTGTGGGTGACATTTATAACTGTAATTCCCTCAGACTCCCTCTTTATGTTGTTGAATATTTCCAGTTCGGTCTCAGGATCCACACTCGCCGTGGCATCATCAAGAATCAGTATCTCTGGTTTTGAGATCAGTGCACGTGCAATAGCTACCCTCTGCCTCTGTCCTCCGGAAAGGGTGATTCCTCTTTCCCCAACCATTGTATTATAGCCTTCCGGCAGAGATTCGATAAAATCAGATATCCTGGCCACTTTTGCTGCATGCTTGACTTCATCAGGTGTTGTTTCGGTTTCTCCAAAGGCAATATTTTCCATGATTGTCCCGGAAATAAGGGTGATTTCCTGGGGCACAAGTGCCACCGATCTCCTCAGGGATCTCAACGTAACATCCCTGACATCCACTCCGCCGATTGTAATTACTCCCTGGTCAGGGTCATAAAATCTGGGAATCAGGTTGATAAGGCTGCTTTTTCCTGCAGCAGTCCTGCCAGTTACACCCACGAAGTCTCCCCTATCGATCCTGAATGAAATGTCTTTCAGTATGTCCCTGCTCCCTCTCCTGAAACAGATTCCCTGGAACTCAATGTCTCCGCTTAGCCTCTCCTGTCGGCCAGAGGTGAAATCCTCGTCCTTGCTCCGGTCAAGTATGGTGCTAATTCTGGAAATTCCAGCCCTTGCGTTTTCTGAAAATACTATAAGTCGGCCCAGGAAACTGACTGGAAAACTCATCAGGCTGAAGATTGTGACTGCTGAGACAAGAGGCCCGACAACTGAGGAATTTATGATCGAGGTATATCCTCCGTAAAGAAGTATTCCTGTTGCGGCAGCGCTCACCACAAGCGGCATGAGGTTGTTGTATTTTCCCCTCAGTTTTGCCACTATCATGTATTCATCGTAATAGGAAGTGGTAGTTCCGGTGAACTTTTCCTGTTCACTCTGCTCAGCGGAAAATCCTCTGACAACCCTGTTTGCAACAATATTTTCCTGAAGTTGTTCATTCATCTGCCCATAATATGTTCTGATTCTCCTCCAGTGTGTTCTCTGCCGTTTCTGGAAAATCATCCCTATTACTATTAGCACAGGCACTGCAAGAACGAATATCCCTGCATATTCGGGATTAAGCTGAAACAGGAAAACAAATGCAAATATTATCATGAAAAGTGTCGGAATCAGTTGTGAAGCTGTGTTCAGGACAAAATTTCTTGACGCTTCTATGTCCATGGTAGATCTTGAAAGAAGGTCCCCCGAGGTCTGCTCCTCGTAAAAACCGAATTTCTTGCTGACCAGTCTTGAGAATACCTGGTTCCTAAGGTTGTAAGCATAGTTCTGGCTGGTATATTGTGAGCCGTAATTTACCACAAACTGAACTGCACCAGATATGCTGGAAGACGCAAAAATAAGCAGGGCATAATACTCAACATCTGAGTATTTCAGAAGCTGGATGGAGCTTACCGCATCACCTATGAATATTGGTATTAGTAGCCTGAAGAAAGTCCCGATAAGCGAGGCGGCCAGGACCACTGCAAGAACCCATCTCCTGCCTTTCAGGTACCCGATGCTGAAAAATAGGGGATCGAATACCCCCAATGCTCCTCTCAACCTTCTGGCAAATCTCCCCTGCAAAATGTATCACCGGGACATGAATTATTGCCATAGGCATTCTACTTAGATAAGATTAATCAAATTTTAGCGGGAAAATCAGTTTCTACTTGTTATGTTGACGTAGGTATCCTCGATGTCATTGTAGGGTGTGACCCACTTGACCCTGAGGCCATTCTCGTGGCAGTAGGAAATTATATCGCTGTTCTTGGATCCGTTCTTCTTTTTGAGATAGATAATGTTGCCGTCAACTGAGATTTTCTCAGCTATGCTTTCAGGGAATTTCAGTCCATCAGGCCTGGTCTCAAATTCAATCTTAAGGTTCCCTGATTCACCATTGACGGTATCGTACTCCACAGATCCCCTGTTTATGATTAGTATCCTGTCGCACACTTCCTGTGCTTCATAGATGAGGTGAGTACTGAGAATGATGATCATATTCTTTTCTTCATTGAGGCGTTTTATGGTTTCCCGCACACTCTTCATTCCACTTGGATCAAGACCGAATGTTGGTTCATCAAGTATGAGGACATCAGGGTTTCCAACCAGTGCCACGGCAAGCCCGAGCCTTTGTTTCATGCCACGTGAAAACTGCCCAGCTTTCCTGTCCAGGTAGGATGTAATGGAAGTAAGTTCTGCAACTCTTTTAAGTTCCTCATCACGTTTTCCTGGGACCTGTTTTATCTTCATGACAAAATCAAGTATTTCTCTGGCGGTCAAATATGGATAAAATTCTGGCTGCTCTACCAGCGCACCCACCCTGGCAAGCGCTTTAGCAGGAAACTCGGAAACAGATATGCCGTTTACAAGTGCATTGCCCAAGCTTGGTCTCACGATGTTTGTCAGGATCTTGAGCATTGTGGTCTTCCCTGCCCCATTGGGTCCGAGTACTCCAATGCAACCAGGGCCGTCAATGTTAATGTTCACATTTTTCAGTGCACTGAAAGATCCGAAATTCTTTGTGATATTCTCAAGCTGTACAGATGGCATTATTTCACCTCCTTCCTTTCAAACACTATGAGAGCAACTGCAAGGGATATAACCGTATAAATAGCCATAATTACAATAGATTGAACAATTTCAGCAGTTCCGGCAGGCGAAAGTGAAAAACTGAAGTTAAAGGGCGAGAGCGTGATATTCATGTACGATTTTTCCACGATCCCTGCAGCCTGGTCAAGAAGGTAGAATGGAGTGGTCCTGTAGAGGAATTCAGATATGACCTGGTACGCATTGAATATGAGGAAATAAATCAGGAACACGGTGATATATGCATAGGTGTTCTTGTTGAAGATACTGCTTATCATGAAGGTAAAGGCAGTCATTGCAAATATGAAGACGATAAGCAGCCACAGGGCATCAAAATAGTTGTAAATTAGCGGTATCGGGAAAACATACAGGAATGTCACAGCCTGTATCACGAGATAGATTGAAATTGTGACAATTGTAACAAGGACTGCAGCCAGATACTTTGACAGGAGGAGACTCGCTCTGCTGATTGGAAGTGTGAATATGTGGAATGCGGTCTTGTTCTCTATTTCGCTGGAGATTGCAGAGGACCCAAAGAATACAGAAGCGAATACAGGTAGATCAATCAGGACAAAAGACCAGACATAACCAAAAATGGCTTCCTTCGTGGGGTACCCGATATTGGAGAGATTGAGGTTGGGGAAGAGGAGGGGCAACTCATTGACGTACCTGAGAGTAAAGAAGGTCATCAGGCCTGAAACTAGAAGGGAAATTACCAGCATAAGATAGAAACTTCTTGATCTGTAGTAATTCCTGAAGTAATAGGAGGTGGAGGCTGTAAATTTCAGGAAGCCGCCATTCATGGTTTTAGCCCCGAGATCAACTGTGTGTAATTGCTGGAGGGGAGTTGGGCCAGAAGGTCCTCGATGAGATAGTAGTTTCCGATTCCAACTGTAATTGTTCCATTGACCCAGTTATTGTCAATGGTAGAGCTAACACTGAAGTTCGTTGCAATAAGGTTTAGGGCACTCAGCCCCTTTGACAGCTGTATGGCGTTTGTCTGGTTGCTCATTTCAAGAGTGAAAGTGCTCTTCATGTAGAAAATGTTTGCCACGGCCTGTTTAACAGGCAGAGATGCCGAATTGAAATAGATTGACACGTTAGAAGAGGTGTTGAAGTGGGAACTGGCATAGGCCTGGAAATTGTTGCCGTTTAGATATGCATTGAGTGAATACTGCACCGCAGGATAGGAACCCAAAGACACGACGCCTGAGAGGTCAGCAACGTAAACTGTGTCATTCTCAAGGAACTGTGTGGCATTCAAAGTGAAGTTGTAACCAATAGAACTGGTATTGAAACCCGTTGGAATCAGCCCGCTGATATTTACATTTGATATTGAATAGATATTGTATCCCCTGTAAGTATTATACAACACGGGGACCAACTTGGTCTGGTTCCCGCTGGATGAATTGGAAGCGGAAGACAGTTGCGAACTGAAAGCGGTCATGCTTACTCCTAACACAATTCCATAGTTATTACTGCTATTGTATGTATAGAGTGGCGTATCGTTGTAATCGGACCTCAGCACAATGGTGGAATTTCCAGGGACAAGCTGGGGGAGGGCAATACTGCCGTTATGAAATACGGAAAATGAATAGTAACCGGCTGGAACTACCACACCGGTAGCCACCGCAGCAATTATTATCGCCTTTAAAAGTGGTCTCATAATTTAATATTTTTTCTAACTAAATAAATTTTGAGCATAAAAAAATTGAATCCTATATTAAGCGGGTATGGGGTATTCCCTAGGATTCAAGCAGAATTTTAGAAAGTGGTTTTTCAGATATATTTATGCATTTTGCCTATTCGGCTGGAAAAGGTTAATATGTTATGTGTGCTAACGTGTGTCATGCCTAAATGGGAGAGTGGTCATTATTCAAAATACCAGTAGTCTGGAAAAATTAGAGGATCTGCGGGCACAAATAGCAGATAATTCCGAGACTATCATAAACCTGTTTCGGCAGAGATCGCAACTGGCGAGGGAAATAGGAGACCTGAAGAGGGAACTCGGCCTGTCTCCAAGGATCAGGGAAAGAGAGGAATCTGTTCTTGATGCACTTGGTGATATGGATATATTCAGTAAATCCATTATTTCATCACTCTTTGAGTTTTCAATTGTAAACGAAATCCACAATCACGGTTCGGTAAATTCAGGAATTGAAAACCGAATGATTTCAGTCAGGGGTACCAGAAATAACCTGGAGTTCCTGGCCGGGTTCCTGATAACTAAACCCGGCACACAAGTATATTCCGAGGGAAAGCTGCCTCTCGCGCTGGAAGAGGGAATACAGTTAAACGGGGGACACATAGTTCAGGGAAATCACAGTGAACCTGATCTTACAATTTGCCTGAATGGAATTGGGAAAGAATGTGATATTGCTATTTCGGAATCCAGTGAAATGACCTTGAAGCTTGTCCTGCCACTTAATCACTCTGAACGGATTGTCAGGGTCAGGCAGTAATGCGTATACTGGTGGCCGGTTCTTCCGGCAATTTCGGTAAGCTTGCATCGGATTTGTTCAGCCGGCGTGGACATGAAGTAACTGGAATTGGCAGAAAAGAACAGGATTCTGTTGATTTATCAGAGTTCGACATATGTGTCCTGTCCATTCCGGTACTGGAGATGGGAAGATACATTGAGAAAGCCCAAGGCTGCACAATAGTGGAAGTCTCCTCAGTGAAGAATCCCCTTAAAAAATATCAGGGAAAAATAATCAGTATTCACCCAATGTTTGGCCCCAGGAGCTTTTCCGATCCAGATTTTCAAAACATAATCTATGTTGATGATCTATCAGCCATGGGCGGGAAGAAGATCATAGAAACATTATTTCCAGGATTTAATCTGGTAAATATGACAGCAGACGACCATGACAGGGCGATGGTGGAGATGCTTATCAAACCCTTTTTGATGTCAAGGATCGCCTCTGAAATTTCGCGGGAAACGCTGAGTTTTTCTGGGCCATCCCAGAAAGCCCTGCAGAATCTTTCTTCCATATGGGCCTCTGAAAGGCCGGAAATGATGGAACAGACCATCAGGCTGAACCCGTATTCGGCAGGGGCAGTGAAAGAGATCATGGATGCGATCACAAGAATTGGGAAAGAACTGGTCTGATCTATTGTAATTCGGTACTAGGGCAGCAGCAATGTAAGAAGGAAGGCAAAGAGCATTGCAATCAGTACTGAGAGGCCCAGATTCTTTGTTTTTAAGGCTATAATAAGTGCAGGGATAAGCGGGAAAACAGTCTGTAAATCAAATGTATTGATGTTGTCAATCATCAATGATGAAAATGCTGCAATAGCCACAATGTCAAAAAGTTTCTGCGAAAATGCCCCTGCTTTGAAGCTCTTGTAGAGGAACCAGGGAACGACTCTCTGAAGCAGGCTGAATACGCCCAGTACTGCAATAAGTATGTAGATCGGGATCATCCTCTGCGAGCCCTCCTCAGCTCAGGTGTAAAAAGAATGCCTGCTGAAACTCCGGCAAGAATGGAGAGGAGAATGAAATATTCTGGAAAACCGTCTAGCCTGAAGATAACAGAGAAGAAAATGGAAAAAATTGCTGCAGTCAGCGTTCCTTTTCCCTTTACCTTAGGAACCATGAGGGCCAGGAATAGGGCAGGTAGCGCGAGATATAATGCGGGCAGGACATACTGCGGAATACCACCGGTGAAAGCTATCCCAATTGCTGTCGATCCTATCCATGATAAGTAAGCCAGGATCGATATGTATCTCAGCTTTGTAATTGTCATTGGTTTAAAGCCAATCCCAAGCGCGTAAATTTCATCGGTAAGCAGCGGCCCAAGTGTGAAGATATCTCCATGCTCCACGTTATTATAGTGTTCCTCCAGGTGAGGGCCATAAATAGAATGCCGGAGGTTCAACAACGCTGCTGTCAGTATCAATGTTACAGGTTCAAGGCCTATAGACCAGAAGCCCACAAATGCAGACTGCACTGCACCGGAATATACTACAGCTGAGAGAAGAAGTGTGAAGTACCAAGGAATATGGATGGCAGTGGCCAGGACCCCATATGCAATTCCAGATGGCACGTAACCTGCCATGAGGGGGAATAACCAATTCAGATCCTCTTTTCCATGCATCCCGAGAAAGTAAAAGGCAATTTAAGAGAAATAATTATGTGGAGAACTTATTCGAACTTAATTTAATAAAAAGGAATTAGATGGAAATATCCCGAAAAAAATTGGGATAGTGCCTGGCAGGATTAATCAGCGTTACCGTGTTCGTGGTATTGTCTGAGGTGAATCTCATCCGCACTGTAGTTGAAGGGTGCGGCGTTTCTTCTGTTGATGTAGTTGTGGAGGATCTCGTTTACCTTTTCAGAGGTGTTCTCTCCATGGCTTTCCAGTTTCTCGTAGAGTTCTTTCTTTATGTGAACTTCTGGCATTAAAGCTTTGAGCTAACTGTGATATTTATATTTTGCTGAAGTGCGATTCGTCATTTAGCGACTGTACAGGAAATAGCATATTTTCTAGGCTTCCCTGTGTATACAGATTTGGATACCTTTGGGAAATACACTATTTCAGCCTTTCTCGTGCATATTGCAAATGACGTAATTTGTCAGTATACAGTCCATCCGTTGTCTGCTACGAGAACTGCGCCGTTTACAAAGCCCGACTCCTTTGAAACCAGGAAGAGGCCAATCTTTGCTATATCCAGTGGTTCTGCGGGTTTTCCCATTGCCGCTGCAGATTTTTCAAAGACTTTCATGCCAAAATTGCTTGGTGCCTTGGCCCCGGCTCCTATGTTCGTGTTCACAGCTCCGAGCGCCATGGCGTTGCATCTGATGCCCTTATCACCGTAGAAGGCTGCAATATGCCTTGTGAAACCTATGAGGGCGTGTTTGGATACTGTGTATGCAAGTCCTGCTCTGCCACCTCTCAAACCAGCCACTGAAGCGGTGTTCAAGACAACGCCTCCACCATTGTTCATCATGTGCGGAAGGGCGTACTTTGTTGCCAGGAAAGGAGCCTTTATGTTAATGTCCATGACCTTGTCCCACCAGTCCTCACCTGTCTCCTCAATGGAATAAAAACCATCCATTATCCCCGCATTGTTGCAAAGAATGTCCAGATGGCCAAAAATCTTCACCGTATCATTGACCATCTTCTCAACATCCTCTTTTTTGGTAAGGTCAAGGGTCAAGCCATAAACTGTGCCGTTTCTAGCCCGAATCTGTGAAACAGTCTCTTCCACTCTTTCAGGTATCTTGTCCACGACAACCACGGAGGCCCCCTCTGAACTGAAAAGGCGGGCCATTTCCTCACCAATTCCGGAGCCAGCGCCAGTTATTAATGCCACTTTATGATCAAGAGGTTTTGTCATGATCAAATAAACTGTGATGCTTATAATAAAATGCTACCTTAGTTATCAGTAAGAAGATAAAAATAATGAGCCTGAGGAACTCCCACCGGAGAAACCGCAAATTCTCCCAGGAAAACCCTTTGTTTCTCTATAAATTATACAAGTTGATTTCGAATTCTTCAACCCCAGATTCCTGACATGCTATTCTATGCAACACTTGAAACTGTGTCACTAAGTCACATGGTAAAATTTCGTTTTTGCGAATCCGGCATTTGACGGATGCATTATAACAGGAAATTCTAAAGTGACTTGACAATTGTTGTTGTCGAACGGAAATCCAAAAAAAGGGAAATATTGATAATTACGTCCATTTACACATCCAGGTTTTTCAGGATATGTAATTCGCAATCCAGTGAATCTTCAAAGGGCAAATAAAAATTTAATACTCTAATTCATGGTGATGCATGCAACCCGGAAGTCCTGACATTAGGGGCGAAGTGGAGAAGAGCAGGGGTTTGTTGAAGAAAATTCAGCTTCGTTTGCCTTTTTACAAGGGCTACAGGCAACTGGAAGATCTTAGAGAAGCAGATGAACTCTTAAGAAAACAAATCTCAGACATTCTTGTGGAAGCACTGAAGAACTTACAGGAAGAGAGGGTCTCACTGGTCAATCAGGGAAAGTTTGAAGATCTGACAGCAATTGCTTCAGAGATTTCCACGATCCAGGAATTTCAGGGCGAAATTGCTCATGCCCAGCAGGGGTATTCAGGAATATCACCTGCAATCCGGATGGACGAATCCAGGGTTAGTTCACTTTATGATTATGATCTAAAGTTCATAGATGCTGCCGACAAAATTGCCCAGTTAAGCAAGGTTGGGGGGACCTCAGATCTCCCGGCAGTACTTGCTTCATTGTCTGAAGCAGTAAACTCGGCGACAGACGCATGGAACAAGAGGATGGCAACCGTTAAGGAAATTCTGCAATCAAGGGGAGGTAAAGAGTAATGTTTGGAAGAAAGTCATCTGATATCCCGTTCAAGGGGGGCAGTGCATTAGGATCCACCACCATAGCCTGGGAAACACAGTTCAAAGAGGGAAACTCAATGTGGAAGGTTCCCAGGAATATTCGGCTGAATGACAATATTGTGGTCCGGGAAGATGAAACTGCAGTTTTCATGCGAGATGGAAAAATCCTCTCCATTTTTGACCAGCCTGGAAGATACGCACTAACCGATATCAACGCACCAATAGTTGGTCCACTGGTCAAGGCACTGTCAGGCGTACAGCAGCAGGCCGAGGTGTATTACCTTCAGAGGAGGTTTATGGATGGCAAATTCGGAAGCCCGGATCCATACCAATTCACAGACCCGACATTCGGTGTTGTTAACCTGAGGGTATTTGGCGAATACAGGTGGAAAATTTCGAGCGTCGAAAATTTTGTGGGGCAGTTTATCGGCACATTTAATACGGAGACCTCAGACCAGGTTGAAGACAGGTTGAGAGAGCAGGTCGTCATTCTCGTTTATAACGCCCTGGGTAAAATGAAGGAACAGGGACTAAAAATTACAGATCTTTCTGCAAACCTCACCACAATAGAGCAGGCAATACTTGCAACTGCCCCGGATCATTTCCGGCAGTTCGGGGTAGAAATAGACAAGATCCAGCAGCTCAACATAACATTGCCTGAAGAGGTTCAGAAAGCGGTAGACACAAGGTCGAAGATGTCGGTGCTGGGCGTAAATTATCTCCAGTACCAGGCTGGCCAGGCCATGACGGAAGCTGCAAGCAACCCTTCTGGTGTTGCAGGGGTCGGTGCAGGGCTTGGTGTTGGCCTCGGAGCTGGAGCCGGAATGGGATACGCCTTTTCCAACCAGCTTACCGGTATGCAACAACAGCCCGGAAGAAGCTGCCCAAAGTGCGGAACCATAGTGCCTCAGAATACAAATTTCTGCCCCAATTGCGGCAACAATATGCAGGTCCAGCAAGCAACAACTGTTGCATGCCCTAAATGTGGTACCCAGGTTCAGCAGGGGGTCAAATTCTGCCCCAACTGCGGGAATCCTATGAAGCCACCCGAGCCCCAGAAAATAAAGTGCCCCGGCTGTGGCAGTGAAATCGATTCAAACGCCAAATTCTGCCCCAACTGCGGAAAAAAGATGTGAACTAATGTTTTGTGAAAAATGTGGAAATCAGATACCGGACGATGCAGTGTATTGTCCAAAATGCGGTGCCAAACAGGAAAAGACTTCAGCGGTCGCTGGAGGCCCCCAGCAGAGCAACGGCAGTTCCCCTCAGGAGAATGTTATCGCAGCTTCGGGAGTTCAGGAACTAAAGTGTCCTGGATGTGGCGCTCCTATTAAGCCACAGTTTGGTGAGATGGTTATCACCTGCGAATACTGTGGAACAAGTATTTCACTTGCAAATGCCGGCTGGAAGAATATCAAGAAGCATTCTATGCTTCCTGTTTCACTGGCCACCAAAGATTCTGCAATAGCCGATCTGAAAAGCAAGATGGATCACGGTCTCCTCAGGAGACATCTGGAAGAAGAGTCTAACCTCGAGGAACTTAACCTGAGTTACATTCCGTACTGGGTAGTTCCTGTAGCTGCCATAACCCATTATACGGCCGTTGACGCAGCGGCAGAAGTCGGAACAATAGCGGCATCTGCGGCTCTCATTGGCCTTGCCAGCGGCGGTTTTGGAGGAAATAACAGGATGGGTGGAGGACTTGGAGTCGGGCTTCTTGAGGGAACCATGGTAGGCGGAATGATGGGGGGCGGTTTCGGAGGAAATGGAAATATAAGAGCCTACACACTGGATAATAACTACAATTATCCGGTGGTGGCTGTTAAAGCGCTTTCCCAGTACCAGCCAAAAGACTACAGTTTTGACCTTTCCAGGCGAGTGGATTTCAGTTCATCCAGCATACCAAAAGGGATCAAGATACTAAATGGGGACGTTGGAGAGGATTCAGCCAAGTATGAGTCCAAAACGCTGGTTGACCAGCTCCAGTCTCAGAGGGCACACAGCCAGCACCACATGATCAGGAGCATCCAGACCCAGTCTGAAGTTGGAGAAGCAGAACTTCTGCACGTTCCTATATGGTTTGCAAGATTCACTTACAAGAAAAAGACAATAATACTGGTGGTGGACGCCAGCAATGGCGGAGTTATCAACAGTGTTGGGCTGGATTAATCACAAATATACAGTGCAGGGGATGTTCTTCATCTCCAATTTTTCCTTAAAGAACTAGTTCCTGAATATATCCTGCAGCCTGAACGAGCCTGCTGAGCGTTTCAGGTTATCTTTTCAATGCCTTTAGAACGAGGTCAGGCCTGTCGGAAGTTATTGCATCCACTCCAGCAGCAATGGCTTCCCTGATCTCCTTTTCAGTGTTTGGAGTCCAGACACTAACCATTATTCCGCCCCTGTGGCATTTGTCAACGTATTCCCTTTTTATTCCCTCGAAATAGAAGGAAAGAGTATCCGCTTCGCAGCTCTTCGCCACGGATACAGGATCAGACGGGAATCCGGCAAGCAAGGCTCCGGTATTAAGATCAGGAAATTCAGCCTTTAAGACACCAAGGATTTCGTGGAAGAATGAAATGACGGCGCAGCGCTTAATGTAGGAAGGATTATCCTTGAATATTCTGATGAGTCCGTCTATTACGTCAGGCGTTTTCACTTCAATCACCAGCGGCGTTTCTATCTCCTTCAACACCGATTCAAATTCCGGAATCCTCTCACCACCGCGGAGTTCCACCTTTGATATCTCCTCATAGGTCATATCAGAAACAAAACTGTCCAGCCCTGCAATCCTGTTCAGATCAGGATCGTGGATTACAATGAGTCTGCCATCACTTGTTGCGTGTATGTCAATTTCAATGGCATCAACTCCCAAGTCCCTGGCTTTTCTAAAAGCACCCATTGTGTTTTCAAGAGCAAGTTGAGCCCCTCCCCTGTGTGCGATCACAGTTATTCCACCGGTCTTTTTGTTGAATTCCATGCTATTCGCCTTTCATGACTGAAGTTGTATCCAGTAGTCCCTTTAGAGTCCTATGAATATCAGCATCCGTAATTAAGCTGTGTCCATAATAGTTCTGAGCATTTGGCAGAGGGCAGTAAAATCAATTCCTTAGGGAATTTCAGACAATCATAGTAATAAGGAAAGATGAACTTATGACATGATTTCATTGAAAGCCAGCGAACTCTTTGTAAAGGCACTTGAAAATGAAGGTGTAGAATATATATTTGGCATTCCCGGCGAGGAGAATATAGACCTAATAGATTCTTTGAGCCGTTCAAGGATTAAGTTTATCACAACAAGGCATGAGCAGGGGGCAGCGTTCATGGCAGATGTATACGGGAGACTTACCGGTAAACCGGGAGTATGTCTCTCCACCCTTGGACCCGGAGCATCGAATCTATTGACAGGTGTGGCAAATGCGCACCTGGACAAGGTACCTATTGTGGCCCTGACAGGCCAGACTGCGAGGTACAAGCTCCACAAGGAGTCCCACCAGAATGTGGACACTCTCAAACTTTTCTCAGGCATTACGAAATATAACCAGGCAGTAATTCTCCCCGAAACTATTCCTGAGATAGTCAGGAAATCTTTTGCCCTGGCAGTGAGGGAAACTCCTGGTGCTGCCCATATTATGCTCCCGGCTGATCTCGCCGGTGAAGAAATGGACCCGGTTGATGTTCTTCCACTTTCGGAAGAGTTTCCCCCGGAAGTTTCAAGCAGCGCCACAAAAAAGGCTGCAGACATGATAAAAAAATGCAGTAATCCGGTTGTTCTGGCAGGAAATGGAGTGATCAGGTCAAGAGCCTGGGAAAGCCTCAGGAAATTCATTGATGCAACAAACATTCCTGTGGCCAGCACTTTCATGGCAAAAGGGGTGGTTCCGTTTGACCACCCAAGGAACCAGTTCACGGTGGGAGGAAAGCCCTACCCTCCAGGCATGAGGCCACTGCATGCTTCAGACCTTGTCATTGCAGTTGGTTTTGATCTCGTGGAATATGATCCGGTAACCTGGAACAAAGACCGGAAGAGGAACATAATCAACATTCATTCAATTCCGGCTGAACTCGATGAGCATTACCCCGTTTCAGTTGATTTGGTGGGGTCAATAGGCAAAACGCTCGAAGATCTTGGCAAAATGCTCACAGCAAGACCCGATTCCAGATCTTATGATGAAATCAGGGAAAAACGAAAGAAGGAAATGACAAGTGACGGAGTTGAAAAAGAGCACCTCCCAAAAATGGTAATGAGAACTCTTACCGAGAAACTCCCTGAGGAAACAATTTTAATTTCTGATGTGGGACTTCATAAGGTCTGGGTATCCAGATGGTATCACCCGAAGAAGGCAGGCAGAACAATTGTATTCAACGGTTTTGCCTCAATGGGGGCATCCCTTCCCGGGGCAGTAGCTGCAAGCCTAGCATTTCCAGGAGCCCCGGTTGTGGCAGTATCCGGGGATGGCGGGTTCATGATGAATGTCCAGGAACTGGAGACAGCCAAAAGAATCGGGGCAAAATTTGCAGTAATTGTATTCAACGATGGAAAATACAGCCTTATTGAAAAGGAGCAAATGGATGAAGGGTTCACTCCCTCAAGCATCAGTTTCACGAACCCGGATTTTGAACTTCTAGCCAGAAGTTTTGATTCGGGATATGCCAGGTGTGAAACCGAACCCCAGTTCAAGGAGGCCATAGACAACTTCCTGAAAACAGGTGAACGTACACTGATAGAAGTGAAGCTGCCGAAATAGAAGTTGGGTGGCGAGTCTCTCGAAACCATCTTTTATCAGGCAAAAGCGGAGTTTGTAAAGTTTATAAATTATTAACTTTATCTTCAAAATTATCTTTTTTACATTATGGGTTCAGAAAGAAAAAATAATGTAATGATTACCGGTGGAACTTCAGGCCTTGGCAGGTCTCTAGTTAAATTGTTTGTCAGCGAAGGCTGGAATGCTGCAACTCTGGGAAGGAGATCCGATTTGCTTGAAAGGCTCACTGGAGAATTCCCGGAGGAATCTCTACTTGCAGTACAGTGTGATATCAAGGTAGAGAGCCAGCTCAGGAGTTTTTTCAGTAAAGT
>JBJKQM010000027.1:0-19649 GCA_046705365.1 Thermoplasmataceae archaeon | reverse complement strand
ATGGATTATGGGAATTTCCTATTGAGAAAGGGCA
Source organism: Thermoplasmataceae archaeon (assembly GCA_046705365.1). GTDB lineage: Archaea > Thermoplasmatota > Thermoplasmata > Thermoplasmatales > Thermoplasmataceae > JAJZOM01. The sequence goes on along the minus strand of JBJKQM010000027.1, from coordinate 19,615 downwards.
CAAAGGACGATGTCGCCATTCTTGCGGAACACAGGCTGAGAATGTTTGAGGAAATCAATCCCAGCAAGGGTGAGTATCATCCCGAATTCGGCAAAGTTACCAGGGATTGGATTAACCGAAAGATGTCAGAAAAGAACTTTCTATCCTTCATTGTGAGTACTAGGGATGGCAGACTTGCCGGTAGTGGATGTATTCTCATAAAAGAGGATCAGCCGAGACCAGCCAGTCTTAACTGTTATGCACCCTACCTTCTATCTATGTTTACGGAACCCGGATTCAGAAAACAGGGTGTGGCTTCGCTTATAATCCGGGAATCAATAAAATGGGCGAAAGAACATGGTTATGACAGAATAGATCTGCACGCGTCCACTATAGGGAGGGAAATTTACCAGAGCTTCGGATTCAAACAGACAAACGAAATGCGGCTATATCTCCAGTAATGGGGCCAATTGATTTTTTTAATCATAATCATGGAAACTTTTGCCTTTCTTCACAAAAATTACTTCTAATGGAGATACATAATAGAATGTGGTCAAGACAGGGGATGCAATTCAGGAAATAGTAAGTAAGAACATCCTCTACTCGATGCTTGTAAATAGCGGGCTTGCAAATTATACAGGTTTGGCCAGGAAAATACAGAACCAGGTCGAATCCATGACAGGAACATGTGTCAAGCTGAATACTATTGTCAAGACACTTTCAGGCATTAAATCTGAAAGAAAAGATTTCATGGCGCTTGAGATTTTGAAGAAGTCCAATCTCACTGCAGAATACAAGTATTCTGAAGAGTATCTGGATGATCTCGCCGAAGCTGGCGACAGATTGCTTCTGGCTGTCAGAGAGAATAATCGCTATCGGTGCATTCTGAAGTCAGGTAAAACATCTGATCTGGCACTCATCAGAATACTCCTTCCGGAAGAGTCAGCCGGTGAACCCGGGATTACACTTCTCGTTGTGGAATACCTCAACGTTTTCGGTTTAGACATAAAGAATATTTACAGGCTGGACACAGAAATATGGCTTACAGTAAAAATATCAGAAGCAGGCCAGGTACTGGACAAACTGGGCAGATTTCTGTTTAATTCACAATTGTGACTATTCTTCAAAAATATGAAACTTTAAACAGAATTGTGATATAACCAAACGAAAACATGATTGTCACTATTCTGCAGCTCATCTTATCCATGATTTCCGGATTAGCTGTAGGTTTCACCCTTGGCCTGATAGGAGGCGGGGGGTCCATTCTGGCAATTCCACTCCTTTTATATTTCGTCGGGATCAATGATGTTCATTACGCAATTGGAACCACGGCTCTTGCAGTGGGAATTAATGCTTACATTAACTCACTCTCCCACCTGCGGCATTCAAAGGTAAACTTGCGGGTAGGTGTTATTTTCTCCGCCATCGGAGTCGTCGGAGTGATAATAGGCAGCTCAATTGGACTTCTCACAAACAGCAGTTCACTTCTGGTGCTCTTCTCTATTCTCATGATGGGAATAGGTGTTTTCATGTACCTGGGCAAGGGGAGAAAGAAACCAGAACCCTTTGATAAGGATCAAGCAAAGGTGCCCATAAGGAAACGCGGAAAGCTGGGAATTTTCTCAGTCCTCACTGGTTTCTCCTCCGGATTCTTTGGCATAGGGGGTGGGTTCCTCATAGTTCCAGCACTTGTATATTCCACAGGCATGGAAATTGACCAGGCCGTTGGCACTTCCCTTCTCGTAGTTGGAACCTTTGGCATTTTCACGGCTATCAGGTACGGTTTCTCCGGGAGCCTACTTTACTCTGTCTCTTTGTTTTACATAATAGGTGGAGTCATTGGAGGGATCATCGGTTCAAAGATTTCAATTGGGATGCCAAAAGATACTCTGAGGAAGGTATTTTCTGTAATCATCATCATTGTTGCAGTATATGTCATGTTCAGGACCCTGGCTTAGGATCCCTGGCAGTCACCGGTTTAACCATTTGGAAGCTAGTAGGAGGAAAACGAAAACTACAGTTCCAGTTATTACAACGAGAGGCCCTGCCGGGATGCCGGTATAAGTGGACAGAAAAAGTCCAGTCAGGGCACTACCCAATCCTATGAATGTGCTAAAAACGGCATAATTCCTCAGGGAAGTGCTGATATTCCTTGCAGCCGCAGCTGGCACTATTACAACTGCTCCAACCAGGAGCGTACCAACTTCCTTTATGCCTACAGAAACAACAGCTGCCACCATCAAAAGAAAAATCAGGTTTATCTTTGCAACATCAACTCCCGCAGAGACGGCGATCTCTTTTGATATCATACTGAGAGTCAACTGAGGGTAAATTTTCCTCATGAGCAATATTATTGATATTGATACAGCACCGGTTATAACCGCATCAATCCATGTGACAGTTGCAATATCTCCGAAGAGGGCTTCAAGGAGATCAGGTTCGGGAGTTATGAGAACTCCAATTGCAAGAGCAAGTACAAAAATAACACCAACTATAGCTTCTATGGCAAGTGTCGAGACTTTTTCTATGTACCACGTTGCAATCATTGCTATACCAACAAAAGCAAATGCGCCAAGAAACGGGTTGAAATTGAAAATTAGCCCTAAAGCCAGTCCGGGGAGGGCAACATGTGAAAGGGCATCCCCAACAAGTGCCATATGTTTTGATACCATAATGGAACCAACATATCCTGCAGCCGCACCGGCAGAAATGGCAACTATAATGGCATAAGGCAGGTTCTCGTAAATATCGGCCACACTCCCTTAAGTTAAGTTCTCCGCGGGTGTCTCAGGCATGCAGCCGGACATAATGTCCATTATCATGCTGTGGTCAATACCTGAGGTTTCTCCAAAGAAGATTTGCTTCCGGTTTATTCCCAAAACCAGATCTGAGTAATGAAGAACAACATGATGATTGTGCGATATGAGCAAAATAGTTATTCCAAGAGTTTTCTTCAAATCAGTTAATCTTTCGTATATAGGTTCCTCAGCACCCACATCCACACCTGATGTCGGTTCGTCAAAAAGAAGCACATCCGGGTTATCAATTATAGACCAGGCTAGAAGAACGCGCTGAAGCTGCCCTCCTGAAAGTTTGCCCAGCTGCATATCAAGTAAGTTTTCCTCAAGACCTACTGTTGACAGGCACTTCCTGGGATCAACATCGCATTTTAACTTCAGGAATTCCCTCACGGTTATCGGGATATCTGTTGCAAGGAGGCCCTGTGGAACATAACCCATATTGACACCCTTCTTCCAGGTTATTTTTCCCGAGAAAGGTACAAGATCAAGAAGCGCCTTGAAAAGCGTGGTTTTGCCTGCACCATTTGGACCCACTATAGCCAGTACTGTTCCTTTCTTCACATCGAAATTTAAATCATCCAGAATGAGGTAATTCCCGATCCTGACCCTTAGGTTGTGCACTCGAAGAATTGGTTCATCAGTTCCCCCCTTCAAAGGAGGCGCTTTGCCAGAAGGCGTCATCGTGATCAATAAAATAGACTTTCAGATGCTATATGCTGAATAACTAACATTTTAGGTCTGCCCTATTTCTGCCTAAAACATATGTAAAATGCATGGTGGCCATGGATACTTTCGACAGGTTTCTGTTCGCTTTCACCATCGGTTCGCACATTATCCTTGTGACAATGAGCATCTCACTTGTTGTCCTGATTTCTATTGCTGAATTCATAGGAATAAGGAAAAATGACAGCCATTACCTAGCGCTTGCAAACCGCCTTACAAAAGTATTCGTCATTTCTTTTGGAGTAGGAACTGCAAGTGGCATTGTTATGGCGGTTGAACTGGTGAACCTTTTCCCGGTCTTCATGACGCTTGTCTCCAAAACCGGAGTAATATCCCTGTTTTATGCTGAGGTATTCGCATTCTTCCTTGAAACCATTGCACTGGTTCTGTATGTCTACTACAGGAAGGCATTCCGCGGGAAATACACCCACTGGATACTCTCGGTCTTCGTCGCACTGGGGACAATCGGCTCGGCAGTTTTCATAACAATGGTTAACGCATGGATGAACAGCCCGAATGGATTTGACATCCAGGCCTATCTCGCCACTGGTGAGATTACCGGAATTCTGCCTTATGCACCATTCGTTACCCCCACAACTTTTGCCCAGATAATACATGTCATCACCACAACCATTTTTACAGGAGCTATGACAATAGGTGCATACTTCGCATTCAAGTATCTGCGCACCAGGGATAAGACCGAAAGGACATTCTATTCAAAAGGCCTGAAACTTTCCTGGGCAGTTGCCATCGTCGGAATTATACTCTCCGGAATCACTGGCAGTCACGAAATGGGGACGCTTCTTGTCAGCCAGCCCCTTAAATATGCTGCGCTGGATTTGAACATGTATCCTGGGGCAAATATGCCGGAGAGACTCTTCGGATTCCTTCAGAATGGCCAGTTCGTCTGGGGAATTGAAATTCCAAATGTGCAGTCATTGCTTGCAACATTTGAAACAGGAATCACGAACCTGCCTGGTTTGGTCCAGTTTCCAGAATCCATATGGCCACCCTTGTATATCCACACCAGTTTTGATGTAATGGTTACGGGAGGCCTTCTTCTTGGCCTCTATATGTTCATAATCGGGCTGCTCTGGGTCACAAAAAGATCACTTTTCAGCAGAAAGATAGTTCTTAACCTTCAGATAGTCTTTGCTTTCCTCGCTTTCATAGTATACGAGCTCGGGTGGATGACCGATGAGGTGGGTCGGCAGCCATGGATTGTATACAATGTGATGCTGACAAACTCTGCTGCCAATTATACCACTTCTCTACTAGTCCCAGGCCTCTTCATAGTGGCATTCTACCTGGTAGTGATACCTGTCACTTTCTACTTCTTTGCGAGGGTTTTCAACACCCATACAGTCGAGCAGGACCTTTCAATGGAGGAACCTTCAGGGGGTGTCAACTATTAACCTGATCTTCTACGTGGATTTTGCGGTTTTCTCTGTATTTGCAACACTTCTCATAACTGAAATGATGGGGTCAGTGCTTCTTTTGATTTCTTATGAAAAGGCAAGATCCAGTGTACTGAGTTACATAGTTCCTATCTGGGAAGTGACGGGTACCTTTGGCGCATTCTGGGTTGTGGTGACGGACTTTGCTTTTCCAAGTATTCTTATTCCTGCGGCACACATTTTTGCCGTGGGATTCATGCTGTTTCTCATACTCATAGTGGCAAGGAATTCTACCATAGTCTTTGCAGAATATATAATAAAAAGGGGATGGCTTGATGAGCGGAAACTGTATCTTGGTTACTCCCTCTCGACCATAGTACTCGGCCTGATCGTTCTGGTCATACTGTCCGTTATTATCAGCGGTGCCGGGGTTGATCTTTCTGCAGGCACACTCTCCATAGTTGGCTGGATAACATCACCGGGCAGCATACTCTTCATAGCAGGGGCTCTCCTCATCGCCATAGGCCTTGCACCGGTCTTCTATAATCTTAGAGGTTTCAGTTTCCTGTCAATTCCTGCCACCGTAACAGGGGTCATAATCTCGGTTGTTTCATTTATGCTTTATTCACCGTCGCTTCTCACCCCTTATCTGGTTATACCTGCAGTTCTCACATTAGCTGTTCCCATCCTGTACTATCTGAAGGAAACCTCAAGGATCGCATCCAGTAAACTGGTGTTTATTGCACTTGCATCCGTGATAATCTTCCTGCTTAATTCTCTGGTATACCCGGATTCATTCGGGAGAACAGTCAATGTTGATTCAGTAACAACATCAGGGCCAATGGCTGGTGCTTTCATGGCCATCACTTTTGTTGGACTGGTATTGCTGGCAGTAATGATTGGAATCTATGCATTGATGGTGCAGAGGGCAAATATTCCGAAAAAAGAATTATCTCATTAGATACGGCTATAATTTAATGGGGCGCTGTATTGAGGTAATTTTTCTCCACATAGCCCCTTGATGGTATCATAATCGAGCAAAGGACAGTTCCAATGGAGAGGATGAACAGGACATACCAGATGAGTTTGTAGTCAATGGAAAAGAGAAGGGCGAATGGCACACCAATAATAATGAACGTAATCCCGACGACAGTTCTCTGTATTGCTGCAAACATTCCCCGATTCTCCTTCCCAATAATTTTGAGCTCGTATGACATTCCGCCGGCCACAAAAATGGGGCCAGGTGCAGAAAATGCAAGTGAAAGGTAGAAAAGTGCAGGGATCGACATGAAGAATGCAACGGCGAGGAACGCATACATCCCAAGGTCCAGGACAGCCAGTATAATTACGTATGCCTTACCCATATGGGGGTGCGCGTCCACATATTTCTCTCCATAAAGGCCGAATGGAACCGATACTGCAAATCCTATGCCAAGGGCAAGTAACGCATAAATTGGTTCTATTCCTATCAGCTGGCCACTTATGATGTAGAAGTAGGATACCACATACACTCCAATTGCCATGAAAATCTTGGTGAGCAGAATCGGCAATACAAACCTCATCCGTTTTCTCAGGACAGAAAGGCTTTCAAAAAAACCTGGCCGTCCAGTACGTTTCTCATCTTCCCTAACCATTTTCCTGTTCTCTGGAAACAGAACAAAGAAGGCGGCAATAGTGGATACAAGGAGAACCACTCCGGAAATCAGGTATATAACCCTGAAAGTTGAAAAGAAAATTGTGCCGACGACTGTAAACATTGCAACCGCACCTCCAAGCATTTCCATCAGTATTATTCTGGAGTAGTGCTTGCCTATTATGGAAAGTCTGACAGCTTTTCCGACAAATGAGGATAGTGATGACTTGAAAGTGTTCTGTGAAACAAGTACGATTCCTATAAGAAAGCTCATCATAATCCCTGTGAAAGAGTAAATTGTCAGGGAATCGAAAAAGATGAGAATTACACAAATGGAGTAAATTGCTGCCCCCACAATCATAAGTTGATAGGACTTGCCTTTGTCGACAAGTCTGCCCTGCGGGATCAGAATGAAAAGGAGTACTATCTGACCGATACTGGTCCCGATGCCCCCGTAAATAATTGGTATGTTGCTTCTCTCCAGCAAGAAGAAAATGGTGTACCCGAATACATTCATTGTCAGGGCAAAGAGGAAATTCAGAACCGATAAGGATGAAATAAAGGATCCTATTCTTTCAGTTCCATCCTCGCTTGCTGGAGACAATAAAACGCTACCCCAAAATACTATAAAATTATTACTTTAGTTTATCATAAAATTATATGTAAGGCAAAAGAGTTTCAGGAAATCCCCTGACATTAACATATTTTGCGGAGCCTAATTCAGGGCCAACATTATAGCACAGGTCAAACCTTGTAAACACCTCACGATCTGAAATAAGGAACTTCCCTCCGTTTTTCACGAAGTAGGGGTTCGATGGGCTATCAGCAGGCAGCACAACACCGTCAGAAATAGCCAGCATTCTTCCAAGTATGTGTTCTTCGATGTCTGAAGCGAGCACAACTCTCGATGCGCCCGATATGAGAGAATCCATAAGATCTTCAACTCTTACCGGGAAATTTACCACAACTGTTTCAAAAAATTTTGATATCCTTCCATAGAGTTTAAAATTGAATTTCCCGTGCTTTATTGCGTCATAATCGCAAACCATGATCTCTTCTCCTTCAAGTTCCTCCAGCGGTATTCCCACTGGGAGCCCGTGTATGTCACCATTCTCAAGGATCAGGCACCTGATTTGCACTTAGACCCACAAATGTACAAAGTTAAATACACTTTGCTGGAGACAACAATAAATCAATTGTGGGAAAGGCAAGCAGGTCGTTAAATTTCTCTGCGGGGTTCGCTGCACCGACGATAAATTATTAAACAGTTCGCTGAATACCAATTCGCCTTGAGCAAAAGCAGGATAGTTCGCGTTTCCTCTAAACGTGAGGACAGTGGTGTGGCAGAGATAGTGGGAGCAATTCTGCTTTTTGCTGTGCTGATTTCTCTGTTTACAAGTTTCATGGTATGGTATATCCCTGCTCAGACCACGAGCAACGAAGTTCATTATGAACAGCAGACAAAATCATCAATGGGATCACTCACCTCACAGCTTCACAATGGTTTTCCAGTGGCAGGTTCTACAATCAGCCAGAGCGTGGATCTTGGTATATCTGGAGTATCCATATTTTCCGCACCTCAGGACACACAGTTTTCTGTCCTTCCGCAGTCAACTTCCTTCAATGCTTCAGTGGCATTCAACATAACCCTCAACGTAACAAATTCAACAGGAGTCAACTTCCTGAAGTATTTTAACGAATCCTACTCTGTTTCGGGAATAATGGCTTCCAATGGGAACACAGAATACATCACAGCCATAAATTATGTAATTGAAGACGGCGCTTTGTTCCAGAATTATGGTGGAAATGAACCAACCAATTCACTGGGCCCAATGCCTCTTGGTATTGTAAACAACAGCGGGCAGTACGGACTCAGCATTTCTATTTTCGGAGTCAACGGTCAATCAGTAAGCTACTCATCGTCTCAGGAGCAGGTTGTAAACCTCATTGTAAACTCAAGCCAGCACTACAGTTATGCAAACGGGAGCATAGCCTCAATTGGCGGCACCCAGTATTCCGTCAACGGGATCACCCTCCAGAAACTGAACTATTCCATAAACGGGAGTCTGCTGGAGGCCTGGAATTTTGGCCTTTTCAACCAGTTTAATTCGACAAATCCGGGTTACCCAAGTGTGACATCCATGAAAACCTGGAATTTCACAGGCCTGCCCTTTGTGGCAAATATCCAGGGAAATGAGATCAGCATGGTTAATACGCAGGCGATAAGCCTCTCATCTGTTTCTTCGGAGTACTTTATAGTCTCTGGCAGTTAATAATCCTGATTATATTTTGACAGAAAACAATATAATCTTTTTTGGGAATACACATTAGATAATTATGGGTGGGGACCAGTTTCAGCTTACTATAGATAAAATTTTCAGCGCTTCTGTCAGAAATAACCCTGATCAGATTATTTCCTACCAGGGAACTGAACATGTTACTTTCAGGCAGTTTAGGGACAGGGTTTATGAAATTGCAAAGGGGCTCGTAAAACTTGGAGTAAAGAAGGGAGATAAAGTTGCGGTTCTGGACTGGGACACACTCAGATATCTGGAGGCATACTATGCAATTCCTCTGGCAGGAGGAGTGCTTCATACTGTTAACATAAGGTATCCTCCCGATCTAATCTACTACACCATGCAGCATGCTGATGACAGGTTTGTAATAATCAGGGACGAGTTCGTTCCTCTTATAGAGAAGAGCCTTCCACTTTTCGACTTTGTAAAGGGCTGGATCGTCTCATCAGATAAGCCGGAAAATGAAACGGTGCTTGACGGTTCACACTTCTACCACAAGCTTGGAGACAATACAGAAAACATAGAACTTCCAGAGCTCAGGGAGGATGATCTGGCAACAATATTCTACACTTCCGGAACCACCGGTCTTCCAAAAGGAGTCAGCTTCACCCACAGGCAAGTTTTACTGCACACACTCACAATGGCTTCCGGACTTGGGGATGACCCGATTAACCTGAAAAGCACTGATGTCGCTTTGCCACTTGTTCCAATGTTTCATGTCCACTCCTGGGGTATGCCCTACCTGGCAATTCTGAAAGGTATGAAATACGTACTTCCTGGGAGATATGATTTCAATGAAATTCCAAAAATAATGGACAAAGAAAAGGTATCTGTCAGTTTCATGGTCCCATCAATTCTATACATGCTCCTCAACAGTGAAAACCGCAATCTGCTCCCCTCACTTAAATTAAGAGTGACAGTTGGAGGCGGGGCACTTCCAAAAGGACTTGCTGAAAAGGCAAGACAGCTGGGGCTCAAGGTAAATGCAGGATACGGAATGTCAGAAACTGCACCAATCCTGACTCTCGCTACCTATAACAAATATGTACATGAGCTTCCTGAGGATGAGAAGCTGGATTATGAGATAAAAACGGGAATACCTATCCCGCTCGTAGACCTGCGCGTAGTGGACTCTGAGGGAAAAGAGGTTCCATGGGATTCAAAAACCATTGGGGAAATAGTGGTGAACTCTCCATGGATCACCAGTTCTTATGTAAAGGATGAAACAAATACAAGGAAACTGTGGGTGGACAGCTGGATGCACACAGGTGATCTGGCTGTTGTCGGAGAACACGGGTACATCACGATTGTGGACAGGGAAAAGGATGCTGTCAAATCGGGTGGTGAATTCATTCCCACTGTGATTCTGGAAGATCTTATCAGCACTTTCCCTGGAATAGGGGAAGTGGCCGTTGTTGGCAAATACCACGAAAAGTGGGGTGAGAGGCCTGTGGCATTCATTTCTGGAATGAAGGACATCAATCACGAGGAACTGAAGAAACATCTGGAGACATTTGTTGATGCCGGAAGAATATCAAAATTCTGGATTCCCGACGAATACATCCCCACCGAAGCCTTTGAAAAAACAAGCACAGGGAAGATTGACAAAAAAGTTCTGAGGGAGAAATTAAAGTAATCCCTAAATTTCTTTTTTAAGGGCCTGTAGCACTTCATTTATCCCATCTTCAATCTTCTTTGTGTTTTTAACCATGGGGTTCTTTGCTACAAGGCTTTCCCCTTCAGGGAGGACATAGTCCTCGTATTTTACATCAAGGGTGGTACCGGTTGCTTTTTCAACAAGCTTCAGTAAATCATTAACTGAGGTTCCCTTTCCGGTTCCAAACTCGTGAGAACCTTCAGGTACTTTCCCGGTGACTATGTCTTCTATACCTCTGGCCACATCGTCAACGTGAATGAAATCCCTGACGTGTGTGCCATCGCCATAGATTGTCACTGGCTCTTTCCTTAGAGATGCGTTGCAGAACAGGAAAACGGCGCCCTTTCTGCTGGTAGGGCCATAGATATTGTAGAATTTGAGTATGTGTCTTTTCACGCCGTATAAGTTGTGGTATAATTCTATCCATTCAACTATCTGTTTCTTGGATAGAGAATATGGATTTGTTGCCTCAGCAACCGAGCCGGAAGTTGGAAAAACTATTGTTGAACCATGCTTTCTTGCCAGTTCAAGCATTTTCAGGGAAAGGCCGACATTGTCCAGAAAATACTCGTATGGTTTTTCCTTTGAGAGTCTAATAAGGGTTCTTGCCCCCATGTGAACAATGTAGTCGAATTTGCTATCCGGGATATCGTCCCCCACATCTATGCCTGTGATGTCGTAGCCCTTATCTTTTAGGTGTGAGTATATAACAGTTCCAATGAATCCCTTATGGCCTGTGAGGAGAATTTTCATACTGCACCTCATTCCTTTGATGTTTATTTCTTTTATCAATTAATTTCGCAACAGACGCTACAATGAACCAATAAAGTTTAATACCGCATGCCGATGTTTTGGCGAATTGTTCGTACGAGAAATATACTTAGCTATAGGGATACTCACTTTGGCTACCCTAATTTATTACCTGGTGAATTCCTACAGCTCATTACGCTATACATCTGTGACAGATGAATCCATAAAAGACCCGACACAGGTCACAATCATCATGCCGGTGTATAACGAGAAAGTAGAAGTCTTTACGGAATCTATTGAATCGGTTGCAAGGCAGGGTTCAAAGTTTGTAGTTGTTGGTGATTCCAGCCTGGAACCATACAGGACCATTGTTGAAAATAATGGTGGGCTTTTCGTGCACAAAGAAATAAGGGAAGGCCAGAAAAAAGCCATCGTAAGCGGTATGGATTTCGTCGATACGAAATATGTAATGTTAATGGACAGTGATACTGTTCTCCCGGACAATGCAGTTTCCAGCATGATGTCGCATTTTGTGGGGAATGTTGGCGGCGTTGGAGCAAATCTATCCATCCGGAAGACCGGTTCACTTATTTCTTACGCTGCTGAATTCGTAGAACGTTCAAGGGAAGTTGTTTTCAGGGCGATGTCAGCACATGGCAACGTGATGAATCTTGATGGCGCCTGTGTAATGTACAGGACAGACATCATAAAACCATTCATTTTATCTCCAGACTTCTCTGATTTCCGTTTCATGGGAAAACCTTCCCAACTTGGTGAAGACTGGCTCATGACCGGATATATTATTAGCAAAGGCTACAAAGCCGTAAAGGACTATAGCACAAAGGTACAATGCTATCCTCAGGAAAATCTAAAAAAATTCTTCAAACAGAACCTTCGCTGGTCCAGGTCAAACTGGATTCGTTTCGGAAGAGAACTGAGGCACGGGGCAATACTGAAAGCGGGAAAATTCTACACTTTTGAAATGGTATATACTTTCATGCTCCCTTTCATTGCAATTGGCATTGGCGCTTTCAGGCTTTACACGTTCCTGACATTTCACCCTGGTGTTTTCCAGATACAGGATCTATTCACCTATGCTTTGTTTGGTGACCTGACTTACTATGGGCACCATATTCTCGCAAGAATTCTTGTAACGATCGCCAACGTTGGCGGAACTGGTATTTTCCTGGGGACTGTTGCGCAAAGGATGAACGGTGAGAGATTGAAGACGGTTGCTTATGGTGCTGTAGCAATTGGCGTGCTGTTTGTAACCAGTATTTATGGTCTCATAACATTCTGGAAGAACAAATCCTGGGGAACCAGATAATCCTAGGTATGACCAAGCCTGTATCCTCTAGTTCTACCTCAGGAAGAGGCAAACAAACATTAATAGATTAAATACATTATCTTTACAGGAAAATGAGCAGCCCCGGCTACCCAAATTATGGAGAGAGCGATGATGATTTCAGCACCTCTGATGAGGAGCTGCAGCAGTACCTGGAACAGCTAAGGGTCAAGATTATGATTTTTGGCGCAGGCGGAGCAGGCTCCAACACCATTAATCGCCTTATGAAAGAGGGAATCAACGGCGCAACAATGATTGCGTGCAACACCGATGCGCCCCATCTTCTGAAAACCAAGGCTGACCACAAGATTCTCATGGGAAAGACACTTACAAGAGGACTTGGCTCAGGCGCCGATCCAAGGGTAGGTGAACAGGCCGCCAAGGAATCCGATCAGGAAATTATGAAATATGTTTCCGGAACGGACATTGCATTTGTTACTGCTGGAATGGGCGGCGGCACTGGAACAGGTTCAGCACCATATATAGCATCACGTTCAAAGGACAGTGGCGCGCTCACAATTTCCGTCGTTACAATGCCTTTCAAGTCAGAAGGCAAGATAAGGATGGAGAATGCCTCAATGGGCCTCCAGAGACTTACACAATATTCTGACACTGTCATTATCATACCAAACGACAAATTACTGGAACTGGTTCCCGATCTTCCTCTTGAGAAAGCTTTTAGATTCGCTGATGAAATCATTGTTAAAGCAATAACTGGTATTTCCGACCTTGTCACAAAACCCGGGCTGATTAACCTTGATTTCAATGATCTCAGAACAATAATGAAAGATTCGGGACTGGCAATGATTGGTATTGGGCTATCCAGCGCAGAAGCTGGATCGAGGGTCGACGAGGCAGTTCAGAAAGCCTTGAATTCACCATTCCTCCAGTTTGATATGTCCAATGCATCCGGTGTAATAATAAATATCACGGGTGGAACAGATCTGCAGCTTGAGGAATCTAGCAGCGCAGCTGAAATCGTAAGAAAAATGGTAGGCAGAAGTACACAGCTAATCTGGGGAGCTACAGTTGACCCAAAGTATACAGGTACTGTTGAGGTTCTTATAGTGGCTACAGGGCTCTCCCATTCAGAGATACAGGGACTTGCGCCAAGTGAAACCCAGAACAGGGACATAGATTTCATTTAATGAGCAATATTAATTTGTTACAATTTCACTTAAAAAACATTTTTAATAGGATTCAAAATACTGCTTTGCCAAAAAAGTCCCGCTTGATGTGGTGTACTTCCCTTGAATGGTCAAAATTCTGGTGAAAGATTAATGGAGCAATATACTGAGGCTGATTTGAAAAATATAGCTGCAAGCATAAGGAGAAAGATCATCGAGATGGTTTACTCCGCCAAGAGTGGTCACCCAGGCGGGTCCCTAAGCATAACAGATGTGCTCGCAGTCCTGTATTTCAAGGAAATGAACATAGATCCCCTTGACCCGCTGAATCCCGACAGGGACAGGCTTATCATGAGTAAGGGGCATGCGTCCCCGGGCCTATACGCTACCCTTTCACTGAGAGGTTTCTTCCCAGAATCCCTTCTTTCTGGCTTCAGGAAACTAAATTCTAAACTTGAAGGGCATGTGCACAGAGGTGTTCCCGGTGTTGAAGCTTCAACAGGGTCGCTTGGCCAGGGCCTTGGAATTGGAGTGGGCATGGCCCTTGCAGCAAAGCTGGATTCCAAATCATATCACGTTTTTGTCATTGTGGGAGACGGCGAAATAGAGGAAGGGAGTATATGGGAATCCCTGATGGCAGCATACAAACACAGATTGAACAATCTTATCGTCATACTGGACAAGAACGGCGTACAGCTTGACGGGTTTACAAAGGATATAATGCCTCTCGAAAACATAAAGGGAATGGTATCCAGTTTCGGCTGGGATGTCATAGAAATAGACGGCCACAACTTTGAGGAAATTGTCAACGCAATAGAGAAGGCAAAGAAGAGCAAAGAACACCCCACTTTCATAATCGCCAACACAGTTAAGGGAAAGGGGGTTAGTTACATGGAGAATAATCCAAAATATCACGGTTCACCACCTGCTTCAGAAGAAGAATACAAACAGGCCCTCAGGGAACTTGGAGGAGATGAGTAGAATGCTGGCAGGTCAGTCAGAAAGCCTGAGGGAAGCATATGGTGAAGAACTCAAGATCCTTGGTGCGAAATACAAGGATCTGGTAGTCATGGACTCGGATCTCTCCAGTTCTACCAAGACGGCCATTTTTGGTAAAGCATTCCCTGACAGATTTTTCAACATGGGCATATCCGAACAGTCAATGGTTTCAACCGCGGCCGGTCTCGCACTGAGCGGGAAAAAAGTATTCGCATCCACATTCGCGGTATTTCTTATGAGGACATACGAGCAACTCAGGCAGTCAATCTGCTACAACAACCTGGATGTGAACTTTGTTGTTACTCATGCAGGAATTACGGTCGGGGAAGATGGGGCAACTCACCAGATTGTGGAAGATGTTGGTATAATGACTGGCCTTCCAAACATGAAAGTTACAGTTCCTGTCGACTCAATAGAAACCAGAAGTGTAATAGATTATATTACAGAGAGAGGAAAGGGACCTAACTTTGTCAGGCTCACAAGAGAAAAATTCCCGGTTCTCAACGACAGGGATTATCAGTACAAACCGGGTGTGTCCCAGACATTCAAAGATGGCGACGACATCACAATAATTGGAATGGGCGTAATGGTGTCATTTGCGCTCCAGGCAGCCGAGCAGCTTAAGGGCAAGGGAATAGATGCAAGAGTCATCAACATGAGTTCAATTAAGCCCATTGACAGGATAGCCATACTCAAGGCTGCAAGAGAAACTGGAAAGATTGTCACAGTTGAAGAACACTCAATTCTTAATGGGCTTGGAAGCAGAGTTGCTGAAGTTACAGCTGAAGAATGCCCTGTCCCTGTCTGGAGAATGGGAATGAGGGACACTTTCGGAAAATCCGGCAAAGGCTGGGAACTGTTCGATTATTTCCACCTTGGAGTGGATGATATAGTAAAATTCGCTGAAAGTTGCTTTAGGGAGGAACCTAGATATGAAAATTTTCCTTGATACATCAAATGTAGAAGAAATTAGAGAAGGCGTGGAACTTGGACTTGTTGATGGAGTTACTACAAACCCGACACTTGCTGCAAAAGAGGCAGGAAAAGGGAAAACTTTTCCAGAAGTAATAAAGGAGATACTGGCAATTACTCCTGGACCAGTAAGCGTTGAGGTCGTGGCAACTGATTATGACAACATGATGAAGCAGGCCCTGAAGGTGAGCTCACTTGGTGCCAATGCTGTAGTAAAAATTCCTATGACCCTCGACGGTTTAAAGGCGATTAAGAGCCTGAAGGAAAAGAGGATACCAGTCAACTGTACACTGATCTTCAACCCGCTCCAGGCAATCCTTGCAGCAAAGAGTGGTGCAGAATACGTTTCTCCATTCGTAGGTAGACTGGATGACATTGGAGAGGATGGAATGCAGATTATCGACCAGATCAAGACCATGTTCATGAATTATGATATCCAGACCAAGATACTCGTTGCATCCATAAGACACCCTGTTCATGTCCTCAGAGCTGCTGTAATAGGTGCGGATGTGGTAACTCTTCCTTTCGACGTCCTGAAGAAGCTGCCCCTACATCCAAAGACCGATGAGGGATTGAAGAGATTCCTTGATGACTGGAAGAAAGTTTCTCCAGACGGAGAATTCCCACTTTAATTATTTTTTAAAGGCAGAACTGTTGATCGATAAGTCATTACTCGTAAAGGCCAGAGAGTTCGTATTTGGGGAACTTTCATCAGATCCTGGCGGCCATGACTGGTGGCATGCCAGCAGAGTCTCAGCAATGGCAAGGAAAATAGCCACTGCCGAAGGTTCTGACCCAGATTTTTGTGAATTTGTTGCGCTCCTTCATGATATTCCTGATGACAAGAGGGGGATGCCTGAAGACACAGGACTGGAAATTCTAAAAAACTGGATGAATTTAAACGGACTTGATTCTGAGACAATTTCAAAAGTACTGGAAATCATATCCACAATGTCTTTCAGGGGAGGCAACAATGGAACCCCGAGTACCCTGGAGGGAAAAATAGTTCAGGACGCTGATCGCCTTGATGCTCTCGGGGCCATCGGTATTGCAAGAGCGATGGTTTATTCAGGCCACGTGGGTCAGTTGATCCATGATCCGGGAATACCTGTGAGGATCAAGATGACAAAGGAAGAATACCGGGAAGGCAAATCCACTGCAGTTAATCATTTCCATGAAAAATTGTTCAAGCTCCCTTCACTGATGAACACCAATTATGCAAGAAGAATTGCGCTTGAAAGAGAACAATTCATGAGAAATTTCCTGGAACAGCTGATGAAAGAGTGGGATCCGTGATCCCATTCTTCCTGAAAACTAGTATAACCTGAGTGTTTCCAGATTTCTCAGTGCTACAGCTTCAATTCCGAATTTAGACCTTATCAATCTGGCAAACTCCGCAGCCTTTTCACCATCTCCATGGTTAACCAGTATCTTATGGGGCTTTGGCTGCATTGTTGCAATATAAGCGAGAAGTTGCCTCTTGTCGGAGTGTCCTGAGAAACCCTCTGAAGTTTCAACTGCCATTCTGATGTCATACTTCGTGGCTTTTCCGCCGTCTGAAAGGGTCACATCTGGTGAACCCCTCTGGATCCTCCTTCCAAGTGTTCCGTCTGCCTGATAACCAACAAAGACCAGTGCGTTTTCAGGAGATGGTGCCCAGGTTTTGAAGTACTCCATTACTGGTCCACCGTTCATCATACCAGAAGTGGCCAGCACTACTTTGCTTTCGTTTGAATCGCATATCTCCTGTCTCTGTTGCCTGCTCTCAACTTTCTTGAAGATCTTGCTCAGGAAAGGATTTTCTCTCTTGATCATGATGCTTTCCCTGAGGTTCTTATTGAGATATTCGGGATATGCTGCATGTATTGCAGTAGCCTCACTGATCATTCCGTCGAGATAGACAGGGATGTCCTTTATTTTGCCAGTTCTTACTGCTTCCTCAAGAACCAGCATCACTTCCTGGCTTCTCCCCACAGCAAATACAGGTACAAGTACAGATCCACCGCGATCAAATGTTCTATTGATTATGTCAACGAAGTTGTTCGAAGCTTCTCCCCTCGGATGATGGTAATCCTCCCTACCTGCATACGTTGACTCCGTCATGAAGGCTTCAGCTCTGGGGAATTTGTTGTTTGCCTGGTTAAACAGCCAGGTCTTCTCAAATTTCACGTCTCCACTCAAGACGACGTTGTAAAGTCCTTCACCAATGTGAAGATGCACTGAAGCTGAACCTAGAATGTGGCCCGCATTGTAGAAGGTCAACCTCATGTCCTTGGTAATGTCGGTTGTTTCATTGTATCTTAAAACAATGGAGCGTTTCAGTGCCTCGCGAATATGTTTTGATTCATAGGGTCCCTTATGCCCTTCAAAATGTGCTACTTTAATGTAATCGTTCTGTAGAAGTGCGGCCAGGTCCCTTGTTGGAGGCGTCATATAAACCGGTCCTTCATAACCATATTTGTAAAGGATAGGCAGAAGGCCAGAATGATCAAGATGGGCATGCGTCAGTATTACAGCATCCAGCTGGCTGAATGGCTGAATTTCTGGAACATAAAGATATGGTGCCCCAGCCCATGGCTGATCCTCATCTTCGCTTATGTTCATCATCCCGCAGTCAACAAGAACTCGCGAATTGTTAGTGGAAATTAACGTTGCACTTCTCCCCACTTCCCTGTGGCCACCCAGTGCAGTAACTCTGACCCAGGTTTCACCTGGCATTGTGGGGGAATTTAATTTCTCTCCAAGATTATGCAGGAATTCCTTTCTATCCTGTTTGACTTCCCTCAGAAATTCCCTCATTTCCTTTACGGTTCTGGAGTGCATCGGTGGAGCCCGTACGACTCTTGGAGACCACTTCGTCTGCTCCTTTATGGCTACTATGTATTCTGAATCCCGTGAGGTGATGATTGATGGCTCTTCCGCTTCAATCACAACCTCTCCCGTGTCTGATTCAAAATAGAGATCCTTGAAGCCTGCAGATTCAGGAATAATCTCTTCAATGATTTTCTTGGCCTCATCCTCTGCCAGCATAATGGATGGATCTGGCCTGATGGCAATTCTTCTTCTCATTTCCTGAGCTATCTGCTTCGCCAGATCTTCCCTCTTTGAAAAAAGTTCAAGGTTTTTGGTGTAGACTACAATGGTTGGCCCTTCGTAGTCAACCTCTGTTATCTCGTGCTCTGGGTAAAGCCTGTCGAAAATAGCTCTTGCTTCTGAAAGGTAATCTCTAAAAGACATTATTGGGAACGCCCCGGTTAAATTAAATAATGATTGGGATTAAATTTAAACGACTAATTTATATTTTTTTATTCTCTCAGAAACTTCTTCCTCAGGTACCTGTTTGAAGCCATTTTTCTTGTCAATGACTGCAACATCTATCATTCCACCTGAAGCAGAGTCTCTCTGTTTGGCTGCAGATATGGCCCTTATTACAAGTTCAATTCCCTCATCTACGCTCATGTCCTTTCTGTAGCCGTGCTCAAGGACACCATAGACGAATGGGGAGCCTGATCCTGTACTTGCATAGACATCCTCCACGGATCCGCCTGCTGCATCTACTGAGAATATGTGTGGTGCTTTGTCGTAACCACCTACAAGCAATTGTACCATATAGGGGTAGAACTTGGTCTGGTTGAGCATGTTCGAAAGAAGTGTGGCAGCAGCCTCTATTGGCATATTTACTCTTCTCTGAAGTCTGTATAATTCAAGTTCTGCTGACATATATCTGACCAGAACCTGTGCATCTCCAACCATGCCTGCAATGGTCATAGCTGCATACGTATCAATCTGGTGCAGCTTCTTCCCATCTTTATGCATAATGAAGTGATCCATGGTAACCCTCCTCTCAGTTGCCATTACCACGGCATCTTTTACTATAATTCCGACAGTTGTTGTTCCGGTGTGTAAAGTTTGTTCCATTGATTCACATCCTCTTA
>JBJKQM010000026.1:0-11278 GCA_046705365.1 Thermoplasmataceae archaeon | reverse complement strand
ATAACCCAGTGCACAAATGGCTTAAGCCTGGCATCCGGGTCTTCCATAATGAGAATAAATGACTTGGTAGAAGTGGGTGGGTCAGACCATGATATTTCAGGTGAAAAATCCTGTCCATTGCAAGTGTATTTCTGACTGAGAAATTCACCATGCTTCACAGAACCCAGTGTTATGTTGAATGTCATTGTTTGAAGATAGGCAAAAGCAGTTAAAAGTCTATCGCAGAGGCTACTGCATACCCGCCTGTAACTATGTATGAAATTATGCATGTTATTCCGTCGGTGGCAAGTTTTAAATGTGGAGAAAGGCTTTTTCAGATGCAGATGAAGAAAGTTCTTACCAGTGAGGACAAAGCAGTATCACCCATAATCGCAACGGTTTTGCTTGTTGGGATTACAGTTACAATGATTGCCACAGCCTATACATTACTGGAAAACTATATTCCGAGCCCTGTTGCAAACACACCTTCTGCAGCCCTCAAGGTAGTATACGACTCCCATAATTCAGGCAGTTTGTATACAGGTAACTACAGCCTTTACATTAATTCACTAAACGGCAACGTATCTGTGAAGGACGTAAACATGCTTATTACATTTTCAAACAATACAATAGCTGAAGTTTCACTGCAGCAGGTTTTCGCCAATGGCGGGGCTCTTGTCTATAACGGTGTAATGAACATAAGTATGCAGAGCAGTGGCAGCTACATCACGAGCACGAGCATGATTTCTCTGCACCTGCACGGTTCCAGCAGTTACATTACAAGAATTGCACTAGTCGACACTGGAACTAATGGGGCAATTGGAAGCACCCTTATCCAGTAAGTGTTTTCTTTAAAATTGTCAGATCTCCAACGGCACAGGTTCATTGTATGGCCTCGCTTTGCCATAAATTCTCGTATAGAGAATGGAAGCCGCAATTATGATCACGGCAACTACAAGTAGATACTCTATAAAGGAAATTATGACCAGTGAGGCTATTAGGGATATCCATGGGAGTGTCTTCCTGATGCCTTTTTCCCTGAGCAGCCTGATAGCTGAAGCTGAACCAACCACGTATACCACGCCCGCAACTCCGCTAACCATCAAGAACGCTTCCACCAGATTTACTTTCAGGAAGAAGTATGCAACCAGAGTAACCAACGCAAATCCCGAAAGGAGGATAACTGCCCTGTTTGGAATGCCTGTCTTAGGGTGAACTTTGGAAATCGGATGTGGCAGCCCATGTGATCTGGATACTGCAAATATAACCCTGCTCATTCCTGCGGTATAAGCATTCATGGCACTGAAAACTGCTATTACTGCGATAGCTGCGGTTATGGAACCTCCATATCTGCCAAAGAAGGATGACAGGAGATAAGCAAAAGGTGTTGCTCCGGCTCCTGCCTTGTAGGCACTGGTACCGACAGTCACGATGGAAACTGCAGTATAAAGAATTCCGACGATGATGACACTGAAAATAACACTTCTGTTAAGGTCTCTCTTTGGATTGGCAAATTCGCCCGCAAGATTTGGAACATTTTCATACCCGAAAAAGGCCCATATTATGAGTGCTGAGGCAGTGCCAATGGCAAAATAATTGTTGGAAGGAATCAATGGTGTGAATCTAGAAGTATTGACATTTGGCACAGAAGTAAAGATAGCTACCAGAATTATGATTATTATAGCCACAATTACAACCATCTGGACTCTTGCACTGAATTTGATTCCAACGTAATTTACTGCAAAAGCAAGCAGGATCAGAAAAGCAGCAAACAGATACACTTCCGGTCTGCTCATTGGCAGGCTGTATGAAAGGTATTCACCTGCGGCAATAGAGTTTGCCGGGGCCCCCAGGGCATACCACGCCAGGAAGAGCCAGCCAGTAAAATTACTGACATAGGAGCCGAAAGCATCCTTTGAGAAAGAATATATGCCTCCTGAAACGGGTTTAATTGAAGCAAGTTTAGCAAATATGTAGGCAAATGGATAACTGAGGAATGATAGAAGTACCCAGGCAATAATAGATGCCTGCCCTGATGCTTGAGCGGCGATACCGGGCATAATCAGTATTCCTGCCCCGAGTACTGATGACACATATATCGAGACTGCCATTGGCATTGTTATTACTTTTTTTAGGCCTGAGTTTTGTTCACTGTTTTGGTCCATTGCAATGTTCTCTCCAGAAAGGCAAAGTCGGCTGGATAAACCTCTATTCCAGCGATATCTAAAATTTTGTGTCGAATTCTTGGCACAGATATTAAAACGTTTTCCGATTTGAGCGAAAAAAAGAAAAGGGCCGGCCCCTATTGAATTGAATTCTGGCTGCTTAATCCCACTCTACAGTAACCCGGAAGTTATCAGGTATTCCCAGTTGCATGGCAAGAGCCTTTTTAATGGTCATCTGAACAGATGGGTCCCATTTGCTGTACTTGATTTCCAAATTTCCATTTTCAGTTTCTACCTGGCCTTCACCAGAAAAGTTGCTGAATCTCAAGAATCCCTGACCGAGAATTGGTTTCATTTCCAAAGTCATCCTACCTATTTTTGACACCTCCCTATGGAGTTTATATAGTATAACAAATATAAATAAGTTTACGAAAATTGTTTTATGTCTCCCCTTTGATGCAGAAATCAACTGAACCAGCCTTAGTTCCCATTAGGGGCCTCCTTGGACTAATCCTTTCTCGACACTTATCTAAGAAAAAATATATTGAAACTGCCTTATTGGGACTAAGCTCTTCTTAAAGCCACCGCACTCTAGAGTTTAGGATCAAGATCACGGAGATATGAGAGATGGAAAAGTCCCGGGAACTGGAAGAAATCATAAAACGAGGAGAACAGGCTGGTATCCTTAAGTTGGAAAACAACCGGGTCACCTATCCTAACGGAAAGTCTTACGACCTTAATGACCCGGAAGAAATGGTGAGGGCCAGAGTTATCGTAGAATTGGTGACCAACTACAAATACCCTGCAGGATGTATAGATACCGACGTATATAGCCCGAGGAGAGGACCAAATCTGCCGGCCGATATAGTCATTTTCAAAGAACCTTCCATGAAGACTGCTTTCATTGTGGTAGAAACCAGGGCAAGTTCCACAAGGAACGATATAAACACTTGCAGGCGGAAAGGACTGGGAAATGCAAATTTACATAATTCAAAATATCTTTTGATTGTATGCGACACAGAGAGAGTAGCATACAACTTCTCAACCAACCCTTCAGATGTAGACTATCTGGAGGAATATCGTATAGCAGATATCCCTGTCAAATACGGGCATGAACCCAAGTACAGGTATTACAAAGGCAGGGAAGGCCTAGAACCAAGACAAGCAAGTTTCAGTGAACTCGACAGCAAATTTCAGCTCTGCCATGACCATATCTGGGAAGGGGGCAAGAGAGATCCAGCATCAGCATTTGATGAGATAAGCAAACTGGTGATGACTAAACTTTATGATGAAAGATACACAGCCACAAATGAACCCTTCAAATTTCAGATAGGAACTTTTGAAAGTCCTTTGGATGTTGCCAAGCGGGTCAAGGAAGTATACCAGACTGTAAAGGATATGAATCCTAACGTGTTCAAAACCGAAATTGAACTTCCGGATGATTTGATAAAAGTTATAGTTGGCCACTTACAGGATATCTCACTTAGTGACACAGATCTGGATGCCAAGGGAAGGGCATTTGAGAACTTCCTGGGTAAGTTGTTCAGGGACGAATATGGGCAATACTTCACCCCGAGGCAAATAGTGGAATTCATGGTGCAAATACTCGATCCAGATGAGTTTGACACCATCATTGATCCTTCTTGCGGATCCGGAGGTTTTCTGCTTTACTCCATGACGCACGTTCTGAATAAAATAAAGAGGAAATACGGCGAAGACCATGAGAAAATCAGCAGGATTAACTGGGATTTTGCCCACAACCAGATGTTTGGCATTGAAATTAATGACAGGATTGCCAGGGTAGCCATGATGGACATGGTTATTCATGAAGACGGCCACAGCAATATCGAGTGTGCAGACGCACTGGCCGACTATTCCACGTTTGATAAGAAGAACGGGATTGGGCCGGACCTGTATCAAATGGTTCTAACCAACCCTCCCTTTGGCCAGAGAATAAATTCTGAAGATAAGCAGTACTTCCCGGATTACGACCTGGCTAAGGGAGAAAATGGAAAAGGGAAATCATCCGAAATGTCTGAGGTATTATTTTTAGAGAGATGTTTGGATTTGGCCAAAAAAGGGACCGGGAAGATTGGAATAGTTCTGCCTGACAGCACTCTTACGAATAAGGGCAACATTCCTGTAATTGAGGAAATACTGAGAAGAGCAAAGGTCCTGGCAATAATCAGCCTACCAAAACACACATTCCTTCCCTATGGCGCCACTTCAAAAACCAGCCTGTTGTTTTTGCAGAAGAAGGAACGCAGTGAAAATGACCATCAGGAAGATTACCCTATTTTCCTTGCTCATGTGGAACATGTTGGGTATGACGCGACCAGGAGGGATGATTCGGATCATCTAAAAAAATACGTTGTGACTGAATGGAACTCCTATCAAAACGATCGCGAGAACTATCCCTTTAAGGAATTCGAAGGCAATCTTTGGACCGCCCGTATTTTAAGGTCTCAACTTAGAAACAAACTGGATGTTGAAGCCTATGGGAAGGATTACATCAGGACGATGGAAAAGATCCATGAATTAGGTAATAACGGGGAATACGAAGTCAGGACCCTTCAGGATCTCTGCAGGGATAATGGCATCTTTGCCGGAATAGGACCGAAGAAGAGAGATTATACAGAATCCGGGATCCCAATCATCAAGACTGCAACAATCAGAAAAGTATCGGGAAAATTTGGAATGGTGGACTGGAATTCAGTCGAGCACTTGCAGGACGGGAAGTACTCGTCGTCCAGGAAATCGCTCAAAAGGGGCGACATATTAATTCAATCTGTGGCTCACACTAAAGAGTATATTGCTGACAAGGTGGCTTTTATTGATGATATCCCCGAGGGAATGGAGCAGGTATTAGCCTTGAGCAAGTTCATAATCATCAGGCCTGACCCGGAAAAAATAGATCCGGGATATTTGTACTTGTATCTTTCATCCAATATGGGAAGAAACCAGCTGAAAGCATTGATTAGGGGCATGACTGCAGAGATTTATGCATTTGATTTGAAAGACCTGCTGGTGGCATACCCCAGTGACAGGGTGGAACAGAGGAAAATAACACAGACCTTCATGGATAGAATGCAGAAATTCCTGGAACTGAACATGGAACTTAATGAAGCTAAAGACTCCCTGGATGAAATTGACAAATTGCTATGAATGTGGCAATAATTGGTAATAGATTGTGGCAACATCTAGCAATTAAGTGTAGACAGGTTCTAATTTTTCTATTTGTATGGGTTAAAAGGCCCTGAACTTTCTCTATTGCATTGTTTCCCTGGTCTCACACCTTACCCAGAAAAATTTTTGTTTTGTACTGAAGCCTGACAAATCCTTTTTCCTGATGTCTCTCGAATGCCTCTTCCATAGTATTCAAGAGTGCGGTGTAACGGGGGTCTTCAGGGTCTATTGCATAAGATGTTGATGAATACCTGCCTAGAACTCCTTCAATATTAAGTTCTTGATAATTTTCAAGTTCCAGGAATCTGTAATCCCCGCTGAAGAACTTTTCCAGAATCATTGGGTCAGCCACTGTGCTACCCTTTCTGGAATAATTGGGAGTGAATTTTTTGAAATTCTTGCAAATGGCTTCATATTCTGAGTTGAAACCTATTTCAGAATCGACCTTGTCATTCCAGACTAATGCAACATACCCTTCATTGTTGAGTATCCTGTGGAATTCCTTTTTGGCCAATTCTGGATTTAGCCAGTGAAAAGACTGGGCACAGACGACAAGATCCACAATGTTGTCCGCAATACCTGTGTTCTCACCGGTGCCATTCAAGGCATGAAACTGGGGGTAAGCCCTGAGACTTGTGGAAGAATATTGCCTCATCTCATCATTTGGTTCCACCGCGTACACCACGTTACCGTTTTCTATGAATAGCCTGGACATAATTCCAGTTCCCGAACCGATATCTGCCACCACCGTTAGTGGAGTTAGTGAGATATGTTTTTCAAGTAGATGTATAAGTTCACGAGGATAAGCGGGCCTGAATTTGGAATAGTTTGCAGCTTTTCCAGAAAAGAGATCTTTGTTTGGTTGCACTTCCTTACATCCATTTCTTTTTAAAAATACATACTCAACTCTTCTCTAAATTATCAATTAAATAGAAATCGGGTGTGACTCATTTTGCAGGAATTACTAATTCACTGGATGGTGTCGTAGAGATGTGTTCATATTCTTAATAAACTTGAAGATCCATTTTGGATCCTGGGATCTCTTGCATCAATGTGCGTTCTTAAAGGGGGGGTGAGATCTTAAACATTTCGCCCTCAACAACTTGTTTTATTTCACTTCGAATGAATTCCAAGTTGAGTGTTTCAAAACTGTGACGGGCCCGGTGGGTTTCGAACCCACGATCACCGACTTAGAAGGACGGTGCCTTATCCAGACTAGGCCACGAGCCCGACGCTCTAACGCTGCAAAGAACTTTAAAGTTTCGATATTTCACGCAGCGTTCCTTGTATTGGCGGGCTACCGTTTAATAGTGAAATGTATTCTGGAATTATTCATGAAATTCGAGGTTTCAGTGAGCCTTGACAAGGAGAGGTACGGGACATACATTCAGGCAATCAAACCTGACCTTGAACAGAATGTTGGAAGATCAACCACAAGAATTTCAGAAGATGATTCCCGTTTTTACATTTATATATCTTCTCCAGATACAGTGGCATTGAGAGCCGCTGTTGGTTCAATAACCAGGTGGTTCAAGGTAGTTAAGGACATAATGGAGGAATTAGATTAATGGAACCAAATCTCAGTCAATATATTCAGAACCAGCTTAGACAGGCCCAACAGATGGAATCCCAGATAGAACAGGTTGCAAATCAGAAATACCAGCTTGACGTTAGGATCAAGGAACTGGAAAAAACACTGAAAGAACTTGAGTCTGTAAAAGAGGGAACACCTGTTTACAAGAGTGTTGGCAACATCCTCTATCAGGTCGATGACAAGAAGAAGCTCATAGATGATTTGTCTGAACAGAAAGAACTCAGTGAGATTAGGATAAAGACCCTCGAGAAGCAGCAGAAAACTCTTGAGGACAAATACAAAGAGCTGGAAGCAAGCATTCAGCAAAGATATGAAGAAGAGACCAGGAAAAGAGGACCTTCCAATTGATCGATTTAGTTGATGTACAGGCAGGCAAACCGGATCACACCATCCCGGTAAGTAAAGTTGGTGTACGCGGGATTAAGTACCCCGTCCATGTCAAGAGAAACGACCGTGAAATCGATCTCCTTACTGAGATCGATATCTTTGTCGATCTCCCCGCAAACAGGAAAGGGGCTGATTTTTCCAGAAAAATAGAGGCCATTAACGAAATAATTCTCTCGAGGAAAGTTGTCCCCAGCATCGAGGATTTGAGTTCGGAGATTGCCGCCAGGACACTTGAAAAACTTCAGTACTCCACCCGATGTGATGTGAAAATATCTGCAGACTACCTGGTACAGAAGAAGAATGAACGGGACATGCCCATAATAATCAACTACAAGATTCTTGGAGAATCCAATTCCAGAAACAGGAAAGAACTAGACAAGTATGTGGGAGTTGTTGTTCAGGGAATAAATGCATGTCCCTGTGCTATGGAGACAACCAGGGCACTTATATCCAAAGATTTCCCGGGCAATGAGGAGATTCTTTCAAAAATTCCTTCAATCACCCATAACCAGCGAAATAAGGTAACACTTAAGATACAGGTTCCTGATGGAAAATCTGTTGAAGCCGATGATCTTATAGATCTGGCAGAAGATGTTCTTGGAGGCTCCCTTTATTCACTTCTGAAGAGAATTGATGAGGGAGAACTGGTTTACAATGCGCATAAGAACCCCAAATTTGTTGAGGATATTGTGAGAGAAATCGCGTCCAAGGCGGCCAGGAAATATTCTGATTTCCCGGATTCTGTTTCCATTTTTGTTGAATCCAAAAGTGAGGAAAGCATACACCCCCATGATGCAATTGCCTCAATAGAGACAACGCTGGGCGAAATAAGGAAATTTACTCAATCCTGAGAGGTTCCCCATGTCCAGGGAGAATTGTTGCATCTTTCATCGAAAGTATCTTTTTCCTTGACTTCTCGGCCTCCTCCAGATTCAGGGTAAAATGCCTGTTTATTGTGGTTTCGTTACCTTTTACAGTGACTGCATCTCCAACAAAAAGCATTGATTCAGGTTCAAAAAAGAATGATGTGCTTCCTGGTGTGTGACCTCTGGTGTCCACCGCCCTGATCCAGTTAAACGGGATCTTCTCCAGTTCCTCAACCTTTGTAACAGGTTCTACTCTGCTCACGGTTGAGACCATTTTTGAAAGAAGACTTTTAGCCGGTGTGATTTTCTCCTTTCCTCTTATGACATTCAGCTCAGCGGAATGTGCGAAGACAAGTGGATCATATTTTTCAACAAGCAATGAAAGACCTCCGATGTGATCAGGATGATAATGGGTGATGAGGATTGCATCAGGTTTTTCCGAGCGGCTCTCAAAAAAATCCACTATCTTTCTGCCGGAAGATTTCATTCCCGCATCTATAAGGATAACTTTTCCGTCATGCCTCACAACGTATGCGTGCGCCATTGTGCCATCTATTCGCTCCACCGAATCTGTCAACTTCATTTAGATCACCTATAAATGAGCCAGGAAACTGGCTTAAGTTGGACTATAGTTATATCTGCCCCTCTATGAGTTCATAAAGTTTCTGGCGAACTTCTGAACTGCTCTGAAATCTCTTTCCATCAAATTTTGAAATTCTGATGACCTTTGTGTTCAGGCCAAGCTCCCGGCACTTCTCTTCAATTCTGGCAGCGTCAAAGTGCTGATCATATCCCAGTGTTATGATATCAGGTTCATTTTCGCTGACAGTCCTGAAGATATCTCCCTCGTGTCCGAGAATAGCCCTGTCCACTGATTTTATCTGTGAAACAATTGCAAGCCTGGAATCTTCATCAAAAAGTGGTGTCTTTCCGTTCCTCTGGGCAGTAGTGTCTCTGGCCACAACAACCAGAAGCTCGTCACCAAGTTTCTTTGATTCATTCAGGTAGTGGATGTGTCCCATGTGGAGTATATCAAATACCCCAGTTGCCATTACTCTGGTCATTTGGATACCGCCCAAATATCATTCATTGTTCTATAAATTTTGTCAGTAGTCAGCACACAGAAAATTTCCTTATATGAAAGACAGACCCTACAAAGCTAATATCTCCCAAGATGTTTACAGTGCATTGATCTTCAGGAGCTTTGAACCGGAAGACCTTGAGTCCCTGGCTCGCCTCGAGGAACGGGCATTCCCCATTGGGCCGTACACAAAAGTTATGCTGAGCAGAATTTTCAAAATGAAAGGATCTTTCAGCATTGTTGCAGAAGACCGGGGAAAAGTTGTCGCATATGTAATCGCACTGCCCCTGGATGAAAGTTCTGCAGATATAGAGAGTATAGCGGTCGACCCCGAGTGCCAAAAGACGGGACTCGGTTCTATCCTGATACGCAGAATAGAAGGGATGATGGTAGAAAGAGGATATACCGTCTCAATTCTGGAAGTACGCGACAAGAATGAAGAGGCGATCAACTTCTACAGGAAGCATGGATATGAGATCATAGCCCACATGCCCAAGTACTACCACGAAATTTTCAGGGGAACAAGAGGCGCTTACAGGATGAAGAAATTTCTGACTGCCTGAATTAGATCTTGCCTATTGCAGACCTGACTTTTTCAATCGCCCAGGGGGCGCCGGATACTATTATGTGCCTGTTCTCGAGAGTCTCCCTTAAGGTGCGTATGAGCGGGGAGGCTTCCGTAATTTCTGTGGCACTGCCATCCCTGAGAACTCTAAGGTCTGATTTGACCCTGCCGGGACCGGTAAACTCAAGAGGCGGGATCACGTCCACAATGTAGTCCGTTTGATCCAGTCCCATATGGGTTTCCATTGTTTCCTGAATATGCAGAAGGTTTTGAGGATCATATGGCACCCTAAGCAGAGGTTTGAAGAGATTCCTTCTTAGAATTGCATTTGCGATCTTGTTGTTTTCAAGTGTCTTCAGGATATGTATGAGATCCGGGTCATCCATGGTAAAAGGTTGGGAAAAAAGTTCCATGTTGTCCCGAATTACGTACCCTGTCATTATCTGGGCAATCCTGGAAGTCTTATGGAAGTAAACAGTCCCATACATGAGAATTCTTGAGATAAGTATGGATTCAATGGTGCCAATTCCCTTCTCCTCGATGACTATATCATTTTCATGCTTGACTGCTACGTTGATAATCCTTCTGTGATCAACGTTACCCATCTGAACCCCGCAATAAAGTGCATCGCGCCTCAGGTAATCCAGTTCATCTACGTCTATTGGCCCGCTTACCATTCTTGACAGTATCCTTAATTTGCTTTCATTCCCCTTTAAAACTGACACTACCTCTGCCGGATTAATTCCCACTTTCTCCAGGGTCTCGGGCAATGAACTGTCTGAGAAACTGCCTTTTCCAGAAATTAGAGCAATTCCGGCATCCAGGTGATCCATTCCGGTAATCTCCCTGAAAATATCTTCATTACTGTGGCTCAATGGCGGATGGCCGACATCGTGAAGCAGGGCTGCTGCCATCACCAGGTCTTTTTCTTCTATTTCAAGCGCTTCTGAAAAAAGGCTGGCAAGATGCATTGTGCCTATTGAATGCTCAAACCTTGTATGGTTGGCGCCTGGAAAGACAAGATGGCAGAGACCGAGTGATCTGATGTACCGTAAACGCTGGAACTCAGGAGAATCTATTATTCCCTGAAAATTACTCGGTATCTTCACGGGGCCGTTGACCGGGTCCTGAATAATTTTGTACTCTTTTCCCGCCATTTAAAAAGCACCTTGAGTGTAATTGTAAGCGCCGGACCCGCCTGGATCGGGCCAGATGTCCTGCCAGGTGCCCCCTGTTTCGTCTCGATCCCGCACCCCTCCAGCATCAAGAGTCCAGGATACCGATGCTCCCTTCCGGTCCTGACGGAGTCTCCTGGTAGATTAGAGACTCAGGTTCCTTCGATCCTGAATCTGTAAACCTTCGATCCGAAGGGACAGAACTTCACTGATTCCACAGGGCCTGACAGAAGTCTGGTTGACCTCAACAGGCCGTCACCCCCGCATATAGACTTCGGGT
>JBJKQM010000025.1:0-31890 GCA_046705365.1 Thermoplasmataceae archaeon | reverse complement strand
GAATACTTTTAATATACTCCCCGTAAATGTAGGATACCATTGCGGAGGTTGTCGAGCTAGGTTAAAGGCGATGGATTTAGGGTCCATTCCCGTAGGGGTCCGTGGGTTCGAATCCCATCCTCCGCATATTTTAATAATTCTTTTGTACGATTCAAAAAATTCCTCTTTTAAAGGGCATTTAAGTCTCTAAACCCTCTTTCGGCGGACTTGAGTTTACCTTTGTACTCACTACAATTGATAGAAATGCCTTAGAGAAAATTTCTATATAATTTCAAATTAATAACTATGGGGTCATCTTAATGGACGAAGAAAAAAAGAAAAAGCAAGGTGCGGCAGAAAAGTCTGGAGAAGTTGTTGGAGATGTTGCCAAGAAAAGTGCAGATGCACTCAAAGGTTTTGGCAAGGGTTTAATGAAAGGATTCAAGAAAAAAGGAGAAGAAAAAGACGAAAACAATAAAGAATAATTTTTAACACTTATTTCCAGGCAGACGAACAGATATCCAATTGAGAAACAATAATTCTTGAAATAAACGTTACAATCCCGTTTTAGCAGAGGCAGGGACATCATCTAAGGGCAGAGGAGTACCTTTCCAGAATATCCTCTTCTTATAGGAATAAACTTATTGTTCTCACAAACACTGAGTTAAGTATGGAATTAATGGAAATCGGAATAATAAGACATGAATATTCTGACGATTACGTCAGGGACAATATGGGTAAAATTCACGGGGTTGTTGAAATCTTCTCCAATTATTCAGAAGGATTGGAGGGACTCGAGAAATACCGGAACATTTTCATAATCTCCATAATGAATAAGCACCTGAACGAAAAGCAACCATTGAAAGTTAAACCAAGACTTCTCTTACGCAAAGGTTACAAATTGGAAGATTTGCCGGAAATAGGGGTCTTTGCCACAGATTCTCCTTCCAGGCCTAACCCGATCGCCCTCACACTTGTCAAGATAGAAAAAATTGAAGGTAACCGCATTAAAGTCTATGGATTGGATTTGTTCAATGGAACCCCGGTTGCAGACATAAAACCATACACGGAAGGGTATGTGGAGAATGGGGTTTTAAATGAGGATAAAGACGTCAATAAATGTCCCGAGTTGAGGTAAATTTCCCTTTTTTGTGAACCAGTACGGAACCAATAAACCAAGCGCCTGCCTTTGAGATTTGAAACACCTCCTTTTTTGTCAGTCCAAGATATAGCATTGGTTTGTTGAATGAAAGGATCAGTGGTAGTCCATTGAAGAGATTCATTTTTGGTATTTGCAGAGTGAAAAAAATAAATTGAAATTATTCAATTACAGGAAGCAGCATTCGCAGGGGCATTCACAGCAACCGCATTCGGATTTTTCTGTTTTGTCCATTAGTAATCACCTCAATTTTAGAATTATATACAGATACTTATTGACCGGACTCACAGCAATTGGCATATTTTGAATCTTGTTTGGAAATATGGCCATAGAGAAGAAGTCTTTTCAACACCCTGGAAAGTTTCTCCTGATGTATGCCGGTTCTTCTCCTGATCTCATTGAAACCCAGGGGAGAGTTTGAAGCACATACTACTTCACAGATTTGGATATCTCTGTTAGACAGGTTGTGCTTCCAGTCACGTGAACTTACATTTTCAATGGGAAAAGCGGTCATAATATCTTAAATTTCAACTGGTATATATTGACTTCCTGGAGCCCTCCATCCTCACTACGCATGGTCATATTGCGGAACTGGGATTTCCCTTACGAATGGTTTGTAAATTAACTTCAGTGGATTTCGATTAATTTCTCAGTGAATGGCTGGCCCAGATGCTTCGATATTTTCTCAACAATTTCCCTGGCATTTCCGGTGTATTCAGGAATTTTCCGGATGTACTCCTCCTCCCTATTCTTGTCGCACCTGTTACAGATCCTTCCCTGTATTGCCAACCCCATTCTGTTGAAATCTTTCTGTATTTCATTTGATTGCAGGAGACTGAGCTCGTCGTTAGTGGTCACCAGGAAGAAGGATGTTTCTTGAAGCTTTTTCCACACATTCTTTGCAAGAGTTTTCCACTGGTCAAGCAAACCAAGGACTTTCTCAGTATGGAAACGGTCCCTCACCCTGAGAAACATGAGGACGTCCCGGTCCAGGTGCTCATAGAATTCTTTCTCGAGCATCAGGAGGTGCATGGTAGAAGATGATGCTGCAGTATCCCAGACTACATAGTCATAGGAACCCGAATTATCCAGTTCAACTATGCTCGATATCATAAATTCCTCAGCTACCCCTGGGCTCTCTGCTATATGGTCAATAATCCAGGGATAGACTTTGAAAAACTGTTTCAGGACTGTGTTAACTTCTTCTCCATATCTGAGTTTCCAAGCATTTGCAACGTCCTTCTCCTTCATTTCTATAACTTTCAGGTTAACAGGTTCCGTGGGGAAAACATGGTGAAGTGATGACATAAAATCGCTCGATACCAAAGCAGTCCTTCCCTTTCGGGAAAGTTCCAATGCAACTGCAGATGACACTGAGGTTTTGCCCACTCCTCCCTTGCCAATGAAAGCGATCAGCATATATCTCTTATAATAAATCCCAACAGAGGATTAAATGGTCATTCCTAAGATGAATCGGTTAGAATTCTCGGAGAAACAAATGGCCTCAAAACTTGGAAATGAAGGTGATCATTCGGCCTTCCGGATCCACTATATCAAGATGCTTGCCGTCTGGAAGTTCATCTAACATATAATCAACATTGAGTTTGTGCAGGACTTCCAGTATGTCTCTGATGCTCCTGACTGAAAAGATAATCTGGCTGGATATACCAAAATTTTCAGGCAGCTTAAGATTATAATCATGCTCCAATCTGAGCTTGATACCCCCTAGCTCAAATGTTACAAAAAGATCCGGTTCATCCTCAATTATTCTAAGAGACAGTACAGCTTTGTAGAAGCTCTTAACATTTTCAAAATCTGCTACTTTGAAAGTTATCATCCTGGGCTCCCAAAGCATAGGCATATTGACATGCACTCACATGCGCTTTATAATTTTTTTTGTGAAGACTCGAAGATAATAGAGCAAATTTCAATCTTTGTATTGGTAATGCATCAGTACTTCATCGTAGTACCTGCCCTTACGCAGAACACTTCGCGGTAGAACGCCATGTCTTACAAATCCAGCTTTCTCATAAATTGAGATGGCAGTATGATTCGAGGAAAATACTGAGAGTATTAACATCTGAAACTTTTCACGGCATTCCTCAAGGCATGCATTGATCAGTTCTGTGCCAATTCCCTTCCCCCTGTATTCACGCTTTATTGCTATCCCCAGGACACCAGCATGCGACACTTCCGAACCCGGTCTCATTCGATGGACATCGCATATCCCAACTGCGTGGCCGTCTTCTTCAGAAACCATTGCAACAGCATCTCCTGTCTGGACTTCCCTGAAAAGGTTGCTAAACCAGCCGATTTCATTTACAGTATCCGGCTTACTGTCATAGAGGATAATTCCAATATCCGGGTTGTCGGTCTCGGCTTCGTCGTAATAACTGTAGTAGTCCTGTATGAGGTCATCTTTGTCTCTCCACTGCAGCGGTCGTATCATGGGCGTGTGTATAATGGGTATCCATTCTATAACCTTGCCGCCAGATATGTTCATTAAAGGTTTTACTCCTGCTGCAGCATAAGTTGTAACAACTACTCAACCTTGATATAGGTGCCTTATTTCTAAATAATATGGAAGGAAACAGATGCGTTTATTGTGAAAAAATTAACTATTGCCCTCATTGTGGCGCTCAAATTGATTACATGAAACACGTTGGTGTCAGGGCCACTTCTGCGCACACATCCTCTATATGGCATATTGCTCATCCCTGTGGACATTTCGTCGATCTGAAGGCTGACCTGGGAAAACCCGAAAAGATTGCAGGCAAACTTGCTGTTTACAATGGGGGGCCAGTCTGGAAGGCCGGATACCAGTGGGTAAATATATACTGGGGAACCTGGTGGCAGGGACAACAGTGGGTATCCATGCTTGACAATGCTACTCAGGACATCGAGGATAACCAGAGTTACTCTGGCGAACTGAACCAATATGGTGTTGGCATTGGATCTTTCAAGGAACATGTTATAATAAACGCTGACCCACCTAATTCTGTGAGCAATACCGACATTGGAGCAAGCATTGCTCAGTGGATAAAAGAGAGTAAAATTCCCGATCTTGGAAGTAAAGGTGCCTACAATGTATTCCTTCCGCCCAGAATTATTGCCACACTAGGCGGTCAGAAGTCCTGCAGTGTATTCTGTGACTATCATGACACAGCAAACGGAAATTCAGGGCCCTTCTTCACTTGCGAGCCATATCCTTGTTCCACGGGATGCAACCAGTGCGACAACAACCCATTTGATACCCTGACTCAGGGGCTGTCTGAGGAGATGGTTGAATTGAAGACTGACATGAATCCTGGAACCGGTTGGGTGATAGGCAACGAGGAAATTTGTGACTATTGTGACAAGACATTTGTGTGCAATAAGATCTCAACAGGCGAGTACGTCAATGCCTGGTACAGTGACAAGTCCGGCTCCTGCTGGAAACCTTGAGTCCGTCATATCATCCACAGGAATAGTTAAATAGGCTACTTTGAGATATAAAACAGATGCAGGGACAGGAAATACTCGTTGCACGCCACGGAGAGACTGAATGGAACAGAAAAATGAAATGGCAGGGCCTTTCCGATATCCCTTTGAATGAAACTGGCCTGCAACAGGCAAGGGAACTTGGAAATCTGCTAAAGAACGAAAACATCCAGGTTATATATTCCAGTGACCTGAAAAGAGCAAGAAAAACTGCTGAAATAGTTTCAGAAATTCTTGAAATCACAGAAATTAAGACAGAACCCAGGTTGAGGGAAAGATTTCTTGGGAAGTTTGAGGGCTGGAATTCCATAGATGTGGCAAGGCATGCGGGAATACCAGAGGAGAAACATGAAGTCCTTGAGACAGATGAACTGATTATTGATGGTCTTGAGGATGTTGAGCCCTGGGGAAATTTCAAGTTAAGGATATGGCAGGCCTTCCTTGATATAGCTACCGAGAGTGTTGGAGAAAAAGCCCTGATAGTGGGCCATGGTGGTGTTATGCGTGCCATTTACCTGTCAATCAATGAGGGTTATATTGGATTCCCTCCCTTCAGGAATTGCGAATTTATCAGGGCGAGATATGTTGGTTCAAAATGGATTTCAGATTAATTATGTCGTTGGCCCAGACCAAAAAATGTTAAAAAAGGAAAATTTTTGAGTCTCAGGCTGCAGGATGCCTGAGTTTCTCCTTCCACTTCTTGAGCCTTGGCTCATATGTTTCAAATATGAACGAGAGGCATTTTCCATAGTTCCAGTCGTGGTGGTCAAGCGACATGGTGAGAGGTTCCGCAATGATCTTCGTCCGTACCGAGTATTTTGTGCGCCCTTCACTGTGGTACTTGGCAACATGTATATTCAGCTTTCCGTGGTTTATTCCTGTTATTTTGGAGAACCTCAGGAGAAACTTGGCCGCCATTGAATATGTTATTTCATAGATATCCCTTTCATCAGGGTCAAGACCTGACACCAATATGATCATCCCCTCTTTTTCCCGTACGTCTATGGCGTCTATTATGTCTGATGTTCCTACGACACCAGCAAGTTTCATGTCTTCGTCAACAACAGGGACAATATGCAGCCTGTACTTTGTCAGAATCTCCGCAGTTTTTGTAATTGGATCCTGTGGAAGGACCCAGTTGGGATTATCCATAAGCGATGCACAGGTGATTTTGACCTTTACCATATCCCCTGTCCTGTCTCCCGAGGGATCTCCTGTGCCCCTTATACTCTGTTTTTGTCTTCTAAAGGTGTCCTCCGCGATATCATCGAGCCTCAGGATTCCAGAGAGTTTGTCATTTCTGTCAAGCACAGGTATTTCAGATTCATCAAGACCGCGCATTTTAATGGCGGCATCATCAACACTATCATCCTCATAGACGAAAACGGGGTTGGAAGACATAATCTGGCGGTTCCTGTAGGCTCTCTCACCTGCGATTTCGGCGAGGTTTCCTATGATATCAGATCTTGAAATGATACCTGCGAGTTTGTCCTTAACCAGGACTGGAAAAGCTGAAAGGCCAGTATCTATGATTAATCTGACCACGTCCATTATGTCGTCATCAGGCGAAACCGACGGAGTATTGACAACATAGTTCTCTGCCTTGGCTGACAGCTGGAGGCTCCTTCTTCTCAGTATTTCCCTGAAATTGAGCATGCCCATGTATTTTTTACCGTTCAAGGCGGGGATCTGGTGCACATCCACACCTCTCATTTTTTCCATTGCCTCAGAGATTGTTCCGTTCCTAAGATCCAGCGCGACTGGATTCGTTGTCATCAAATCTTTTACAAGCATTTTAACCCCCAAAATATTCATGTTCTTAGTGGATAAAATACCCTATCCTTTTTCTTTTAACACGCCTGGTTTAATTGGAAATGCTTTAATATCTGGTATTCCGGTTCATCCAATTTCACAAACCATTCTCCATTCCTAGCCAATAAAGGAAGATGGTAATCTTTACAACAGTGTGATTCATTTAAGTGTATGAAGTTTGGAATAGCAGGACTGGGTAACCACGCAATAAATCGCGTTATGCCGGCTATAGCAGCATCCGGCAATCAAATAACATCAATCTACAGCAGAAGTATTGACAAAGCAAGAAAAGAGGGAATAAAGTATAATGCCCAGGCATTTGACAATCTTGAATCCATGCTTGGGAAAGGGGACTTCGAAGCTATTTACATTGCTTCACCCAATTTTCTGCATTACTCACAGGTTAAGGCTGCACTCAACAGTGGGAAGCACGTATTGCTTGAAAAACAGATGACCCTGAAATCTGATGAGGCAAAGGAACTTGTCAGCCTTGCAAAGGACAAGAACCTGAAGCTTGCAATAGGTTTTCATATGCGCTTTCACCCTGCTATCCTGGACGTAAAGAGAATAATTTCAACCGGGGAACTTGGAGATATTGCTTATATTTCCGGAATGTGGGCACACCTTTCATCCAGATCATACGACACCCCTGATAACAGGTGGTGGTCAGAAGAGGAAAAAGTGGGCGGAGGTTCAGTTATGGGAACTGGGGTTCATGTCATGGATACTCTCAACTTCATACTTGGAAGAGTGCCGGACAGGGTTGCTGCTTTCAGGAACCCAACCGGGGCAATCATTGAATCCACTGAGCATGTGACAATGCAATACGGGCCGATTATTGCTGATGCCATTTCCTCAAGAGACATTTCCGGAAATATGAACAACCTTAATGTCCACGGTTCCAAAGGGACCCTGACGGTAACAAATGCATTTTCGACTGCTGTTGAATCCTCAATAATCCGCGACGGGAGGAAGTTCAAGGATTACAGGGGCATTGATGTCTACAGGGAAGAAGTCAGGGAATTCGTAAATCTGGTTCAGGGTAAGGGTTCACACATTGCCACTGGTGAGGATGGATATCATGTGGTGCGAATCGTGGAAAAGGCATTTATGTCTGATTCCGACAAAGAATTTCATAAAATTCGTGAATAACCATCATATGACATTTTTTGTGACTGGTTTTACATATTTGCTGAAAATCTGAATTTCTTAATATGTGATGTAATTTAAATACAACACTAAACTTTCATTCAAATAAGAAATGGAATCCGGCGACAAACCCAAGTGGTATTCCAGCTTATTTAAGCCTAGATTCTATGTAAAAACTGCTCACGAAATCCGTGTCGCTACCGCCACATTCTGGAAATGGGCACTTTTCCCTTTTTCGCTTGTGGCAACAGGTCTTGTCATTTCCCTTTACATGGACAACCTTTTCGTGCCTTCAATCTGGTATATGCGGGTCTATTTCTACTTCTTTTTCGTCACCCAGGTCTGGATGATAACCCAGTTCTTCCTCTATCTTAACTACAGAAAGATAAGCTACGATATGGGCAACAAGTACACTGACCCCGTGCCTGATAAGGATGTGACCGTCATAATTTCATCATTTAATGAGCCGGTGGAAATTCTGGAGCGCACTGTCAAAGCAGTGAGGGATCATTTCGGCGGGAAGGTTGTTATCGCGGACGACAGCACTGAAGAGGTGCAGAGTATCACCATGCTTGCAAGAAAATATCGAGTAGCCCTTATGCACAGGGATCAGAGAACCGGGTTCAAAGCGGGGGCAATAAACAATGTGCTCAAGTATGTCCGAACCCCTTATGTGGTACTTCTTGACAGTGACGCGGTTCCATCTCCTGAGTTTTTCTCCATTTCCCAGTCATACATAAGGCATTATGACTTTGTGCAGTTTCCACAGTATTATGACAACAGGAATGCTTCTTATGTTGCCTTAGGTGCCTATGCACAGCAGGTACCCTTTATGTTCAGGATAATGCCTCTCAGGAGCCAGAGAGGATCAGCTTTCATGCTGGGAACAAACCTGATCTTCAACAGAAAATCTGTTGAAAGTGTTGGAGGATTCGACGAGGCCTCCATAACGGAAGACCTATCAACAAGCCTCAGGATGCATGAGGCAGGCTGCAAATCCGTGTACGTCAACAGGAAAGTGGTTTCGAATTCAGCCCCGGAGACACTGAGGGCATTTTTTACCCAGCAGGAAAGATGGGCAAAGGGCACACTTGGTGTCTTCAGGAAGATAACGGAAACAGGCAGGAGAAAACTGGGATTCAAGATTTATTTTGACTATTTTGTTGGTTCTTCCTGGTATCTCTACGGTTTCGCCTTCCTTTTCATGTCACTTAGTGTTTTCCTCTTTGCTGTTTTTCAGGTCCAGTTTCTTATGGTTAACTATGTGACTTACATCACTCTTTTCGTTCCTTACCTCCTGCTGACTCTCCTCATTTATTATACCACTATACTGGAGACCGGACACGGGGCAAAGGAAGTGTTCCTGAACATGAGTTTCAACGCAATATGCTTTCCCATTTATATCAAGGCTTTACTCCTTGCCCTTTCAAGGAAGAATGTTCTTTTTAACAGGACGCCAAAGAAAGTGGGAAAATCCTCAGAGATCAGGAGGTACAGGAGCATCTCCCCGCAACTGACACTGATAACAATGCTTTTGACTTCCGTTTTTGTCAGCACTACTGAAGCCATTGTCAATTATCACAGGATCGAAGCAACATTCAATGCAATCTGGGGTATTTTCTACATTGCCCTGTTAATTCCAATCTACCTTTATCCTTACTGACTTATTCCCATAGCAGTTGTTTGTTGTCAGTTAAGCTTGAAAATTAATTTATAATTTCAGCGAGATAACTTCAACCAGTTATGTGTGCAGATTGCATGGAAAGCAGTTGTGGTTGTGAAGAATGCCGTTCATTCAGATACTCAAGCATGTGCCCGAAATGTGGCTGTATCCTCGAAATGCAGTGCTGCCTCGGCTACTGAGGAACACTAGCTTGACTGGGTTCTAGTCTTCTTGAGCTTTTCCAGAAGATCAAGTATAATTCTCCCTCCAAAACCTATTAGAATCAGGCCGACAATCATCAGGATTATTGTCATTGCCCAATTTATCATTGAAATATAAGCTCCGGCGATGAATACCCATGCGCCGATGCCAAGAATAGCAAGCCCCATTATCATCATCAGCAGGTCCCCAAGAAAATCATCGCTGAATAGTTCCATAGTCATTATTTAAATTAGTTTACAATGATATTAATCCTTTTTGGTACCCGTGAAAGTGTTGTTTGATGTGAAAATAAAAAAAGATTTGATAGTTTGTTTTTAATCGTCCTGAGCCAGAACAATACCGTATGCAATCTCACCCAGTGTATTCTCTTCTGATCCATAGAAAAGGTGCCTGGTCTGCGTGTATTCAAGTATTCCCTCAAGGCCAAGTTCCCTGCCGATTCCGCTGTCCTTGTATCCTCCTCTTGGAGCAGCAGCTGAAATCATATGGTAGTCGTTGATCCAGACAGTTCCAGCATCCACGGAAGCTGCTAGCCTGCCTGCACGCTCCATGTTCCTTGACCAGATTCCTGAAGCCAATCCATACCTTGAGTTGTTCGCCATATCTGCGATATCATTATCAGATTCAAATTCAGTCACGGTGAGTACGGGTCCAAAGATTTCCTCCTTTGCCACCATCATGTCGCTGTCTACTTCTGTGAGAATTGATGGCGGGAAATAGAGCCCTTTTTCCGGTACATGTTCTGCAATGTCTTTTGTAAAGAAGACATTGGCGCCGCTATTGACTCCTTCTTCAAACAGGCCTGCTATCTTCTCCCTCTGGTCCCTGGTGGTAATGGCACCTATGTCTGTCTCCATCTCCATGGGATTTCCGGCCCGCATGTGCTCCATATGAGACTTAAGTCGGCTCAAAAGCTTGTCTTTCACGTCGCTCTGCACGAGGAGCCTGCTTCCGCTCTCACACAACTGGCCGGAATGAAGGAAGATTCCAAAGAGGACTCCACGCGCTGCCTTGTCAAGATCTGCATCGTTCAGGACAATGTTCGGAGATTTTCCTCCAAGTTCCATTACTATCTTCTTCAGCGTTCCCCCTGCCTCTTTTGAAACTCGTTTGCCTGTGGCCGTTGATCCGGTAAAACTGAGCAGGCGCACCTTCTCGCTTCGGGAGAGGGTGTTGCCAACCACGGAGCCTTCACCTGTCACCATGTTGAAGACACCGGGAGGCAAACCGGCAGCTGAAAGATCCTTTGCCAGTTCTGCTGCAGTTGCAGGAGTAAAATGGCTTGGTTTCAGAACTATGGTGTTACCTGTGAGGAGTGCCGGCATTACCTTCCACACCGCCATCAGCAATGGCACATTCCAGGGTGCAACTCCAGCAACAACTCCCATTGGCCTGTATTGCACAATTCCTTTGGTTCCGGGATATTCCGGGTGCTCTATTTCTCTCGTTTCCACGAATTCCTTTGTAGTGGCGAAATACCTCATGTGCTCAATTGCGATTGTAACATCCATGAAGGTGCTCTGCCTGAGAGTCCTTCCTGTATTGAACGATTCAAGCCAGGCGTACCGGTCAGATTTGGATTCAACAATCTCAACCATTTTTCCCAGTATTTTCTGCCTTTCTTTAAGTGAAGTCTTTTCCCATTTTCCAAAAGCATCCTCAGCTGAGTCTATGGCTTCCCTGGTTTTTTCCTCAGAAGCAGCATAGGCTTTTCCAAAGAGTGACCAGTCTATGGGCGAATAAAGATCGATTGGCTCGCCCTCCGTGTCTATTGTTCCATTGATATAGTTTCCAAATTCTTCCATTTTCACACCCTTAACGCATTACCTGCATGAACAGTTTTTCAATGTCTTCGCTTCCCGCTTCCCTGGAGTTCGTGACGACCCCGGTGGATTCTTCAGCAAGTTCGACCAGTGAGGGCAACCTTTCACTGTATTCCTTCAGGTCCAGTGTGCATTCTGCAACTGAAAGAGGCTGGCCAATTTCTCTGAAGAAATTTCTCACGGTGTCTGATAACCTGTCTCCCCTGAATTTCTGGGGAAATTTGGAATTGATTATTCTATACTGCTCCATACTCTCATGTTCATTGAATTCTATTATTCCCGGAAGGTAAAGTCCTACAGACATCCCGTGAGGTATCCTGAAATGGGCTCCCAGTGAGTGCCCCATGGCGTGTGCAAGGCCAATCTGGGAATTTGAAAAGGAAATTCCCGCCATTGAGGCGCCAATATGGACATTTTCACGCGCCTTCCTGTCCTCTGGGTTGCTCAATACAGCAGGTAAATTGTGGGTGATCAGTTCAATTGCCTTATCAGCAAAAATATCAGAATACACATTGTTCCACTGGCTTGTTCTGCCTTCAATTGCATGGGTAATGGCATCCACCGCTGTGTTTCTTGTTATCCCCTTTGGCATAGAGCGCACAAGTGCAGGGTCCAGCAGAGCATAGTCTGCAATGATTTCCGGGGACGCAAGTTCGTTCTTTCTCTTATGGTCCTCATCACTCAATACTGCGGCCCAGGTGCACTCAGACCCTGTACCGCTTGTTGTAGGGACAAGAAACAGGTTCGCTTTTTTCCTGAGGTTGAGGTTTACAAGTGGGGTTATGTCAAAGATATCCAGATCAGGGCGTTCATAAAGGGCAAAGAGTGCCTTGGCGGCATCCATGCTGGAACCACCTCCAAGCCCTATAATTAAATCGGGTCCGTATTCACTCAAACTAGGAAGCCTTTCCCTTATATCACTGAGGGTTGGTTCCTCTGGAATGTCATTTATGACCATGCTCTCTGAACCTTCGGGAAGCTGCTCCTGAAGAAGCTTTGAAAGGCCAGCATCATGAATGTTCCTGTCTGTTACAATCAGAATTTTTCTCTGGCCGATGCCGTTGAGGAATGAAAGTGAATCTTCACCAAAAACAATGTTGGGTGAACGAAAGAACCACATGGATTTCACTCTTGAGAAACCATGGATGCTGTGCTCACCATTTCTTTTGCAGCCTTTGTGAACTTCATTATCTTCATCATTGAACCTTCGAGCTTGAATTTCCCGGTTAAAATGCCCTGGATTGGATCGACCTCTTTATTGATCAGTTTCATCCAGTTCTGGTACTTGCCGCTATACTTGAATTCCGACTGGGGAATGTCTTCCGGGTCCATTGTGAACTTGTAATTGTTGCACTTCCCATGGAGAAGGTCCAGGTAAAGGAATGCATCAACATCGAGCCCCTCATCTGACTTAATCACAAATGTGATATCCCCTTCCCACTTCTTTCCGGCTTCGGCGTAAGCCGGGTTACTGTTCAGTTTTTCTACATATTCTACAGACCATTCTTCTGATGGAAATTTCGGCATATTGAATTCAACAAATCTAAATAGATAAATCTTGCTCAGCAACGATTAAAGTATTGAGGTAAATATTTAATTCAAAAGTCAGTGAATCAGTACACCAATCACCTGATGCTGTCGAACGGAATGAAGGAATTGAGCATCAGGGAATTCTCCTTTGTCTTCTCAGCTGTCTCGTAGAGCATCCATAGTGCCTCCTCAGCCATGAAGGCTGGTACAAACATATAGTTGTCAACCACATCCTTGTGGTATACACCAATTATAGATGCGAGAGGTATCTTGTGGGTCCTCACCCGACTTTTAAAATCCCTCATAAATGAAGTCCTGTATTTGGATTCATAAATTCCGCGGGTAATTGAGATCGAAGTATCCTTTGAGCTGAGTTCGGTTGCATAATGCACCACATCATAATTGGAATCAAGGCCCTCGGAAAAGAGCTTTACTTCGGCAATAGGCTTCTCTTCCAGCTTGTCTGGAGCTATGTAGCCTTCATCAGGCCTGAAAGTGAAATATATCATGCTGAGAGGTATTCTTGAATTGATGTTCTCAAGTGTTTTCATTAGCCCAAGAGAGGGGCCAAGGAATGAGAGGTTTATCCTGTTGCGTGCCTGCACTATTTCCCTCACGACTTCACTCACCTGTTCAAGTGCAGAATGGTGAAACCTGAAATCTGCGTATACGTAACCATCCTTCAGGTAGAAGCCGCCTGGCACAACAGATGGAATGTTTGTGATTTTTCTGAACATCTTGAACTCAAAAACAAGGTCATCTGCTCCCATTTCGTAGATTTCATAGTTACCCTTTGTGGTACGGGTCGTGTTGCCAAATATTCGGTCAATCTTTGAACTGTGTATCTTGTCGAGATAAATGCTGATCTGGGCTGTTTCATTCTCTATTGTGGCATAAAGTGGCAGGGAATCTTCCATCCGGGCAAACATCAGGCCCATTTCCTGATTCACCTTTAGAGAAATCTGTACAGAGAAGTCAAGCTTATCGGAAATGGCAATTAGCTCCTTCATTGGTTTTGAGAAATTCTGTTAGAGGTATTTGAATTTGTTCACTATATGCTGTTATTTTTCCTCTGGAGGAAGATTTCAACTTGAATTAAGTTGCATTTTATTTTCCCGGGAAATATGTTCCAATGTTCAGCAAGAACTAAGTATTGTTTTCTTAATTAGTTTTCATGAGTGTCCTCATTATTCTCCCGCCGTTTTTGCCTTCAGATGAAA
Source organism: Thermoplasmataceae archaeon (assembly GCA_046705365.1). GTDB lineage: Archaea > Thermoplasmatota > Thermoplasmata > Thermoplasmatales > Thermoplasmataceae > JAJZOM01. Next base: position 17,853 of record JBJKQM010000025.1, on the reverse strand, counting down.
TAAAAGCCACTTTGAAACAGGTTCTTCCCGATGCTGAGGTATTAAATGATACTGATTTCAGGGAGAGAAATTCTGAGGTACTTGTTACAACCACTTTCACCCCGGTAAATGAGGAGCTCATTGGAAAGCTTCCAAACCTGAAATTTGTCCAGATTGCAAGCACCGGTTACGACAATGTGGACACAGAAGCGCTGAAGAAAAGAGGAATTCATCTATCCAATATACCAACTGCCAACAAGGAAAGCGTGGCTGAACATGTTATCACAATGGCACTTGCCCAGCTAAAGAACCTGATGTATTTCCACAGTGAGATCGTTAAGGGAAACTGGCCTTTTCTTACAAATTCTATGGAACTTATGGGCAAGACCTTTGGAATTGTCGGAATGGGGGCAATTGGGAGGAAACTGGCCGAGAGGCTTCTCTACTTTGGCACAAACACAATTTACTTTGACCCTGTCCGCATTTCGCAGGAGGAAGAAGAAATTCTTGGTGTTACTTATGCAGACCTGAAAAGCCTCCTGCAGAAATCTGACATAATTTCACTACACGTTCCACTAAGCAACCAGACAGAACGTTTCATGTCCAGCGAACAGTTCTCATCCATGAAAGATGGAGCTATATTCATAAACACTGCGAGAGGGGAAGTTATGGATGAACCTGCCCTGGTCAATGCAATCAAGACCAAGGGCATCAAGGCGTGCATCGATGTGTATGCTGAAGAACCTCCTGACCCGAAGTCCGAGCTCTTCCGGCTTGACAACGTTATATTTTCCCCGCATATTGCAGGCGTCACCATAGAAAGCCAGCAGAGATTCATCACAGAGACTGTCTCAAATGTACTCAAATATGTACAGGGACTCGAACCTCAATTCAGGGTGTTCTAGTGAAAGGTCACGAATTATTTCACAGGACTCTCAAGGATCTCGGGCTGGGCCCCATATTCGGCAATCCAGGTTCAACAGAAATTCCCATGCTCAGGGGAACCGCAGACTACATCCTGACACTTCATGATTCCATTTCAGTCGGAATGGCAGATGGTTATGCACAGTATTCCGGAAGACCTGCAGTCGTGAACCTGCACACTCTGCCAGGAATAGCCAATTCAATGGCTTTCATACACACAGCGAGGCTCAACAGGTCTCCTGTGGTCATAACATCCGGGCAGCAGGATACCCGGCATATATACTACGAACCCCTGTTATGGCACGATCTCACTGACCTTGTGAAGGGGGCAGTGAAATACAGCTATGAAGTGAGGAATGCAGAGGATATAGAAAGGGCAATCAAGCGGGCATATTCCATTAGCCTTGAAGCGCCCTCAGGACCGGTGTTCGTATCATTTCCCATGGATACCATGGATCAGGAGTCCCAATATCTTGATCTACCGCATACTGTTCCCAGTGTCGGGATAATGGACAATGATAAGGTGGAATACGTATCCTCCACGATCAAAAAGGCAGCTAATCCGGCAATAGTGGCAGGGGCAGAGATAGACCAGTATGATGCATACGGCGAACTGACACAATTTGCAGAGAAACTTGGCATTCCGGTATACGCGGAACCACTCAGCAGCAGGGCAGCTTGCAATTCAGAGAGTTCCAGTTATGCGGGTGACCTTCCGCCGGCTTCAACTGCAATAAACATGGCACTGCTGAAGCATGATCTGATTCTCAACATTGGAGGAGATTTTACATTGTATCCTTATCTCCCCTCCCCGCTTCTTCCTGACAAGAAAGTCATCACGGTTTCTATGGCCCCCTCATACAAGCATGGAGAATATGTAAGGAGCAACCCCAGATATTTTCTGAAGAAACTGCTTGAGGCAACAACAGGGAACTGGAATTACCGGAAACCTGAAGAAACAGGAATGAACAGCATAATAGCCCGGGAAAGGAGAACCATGGGACCCAACTATGTTTTGCAGAAGGTCAGGAAGGTATTTTCCGGATACACCATAGTGGACGAGGCGATTTCATCTTCACTTCTCGTCAGGAAAAACATTGGGTATTCTCCAAAATCTTATTTTACGGCCAAGAGCGGTCAGCTTGGATGGGGCCTTCCGGCCGCAGCGGGCATTTCAATGCTGAAGAACAAAGTCCTGGAGATTGTGGGAGATGGATCTCTCATGTACACCATACAGACTCTGTGGACCATTTCCCGGTATAACCTCCCTGTGAAAATACTGGTGTTGAACAATGATGGGTACACAATATTGAAGAGCTTTTCCGAGAGTTATTACCCTGGGGTGGAGAAGCAGAATTTCCTGACTTTCAGGAACAATATAGTTGATGTAGCGCAGTCCTTCGGAATAGAAGCCAGAGAAGGCACAACAGACCTGCCTGAGCTCAAGTGGCTCGAGGAAGGGGACTCACCCAGACTTCTCGTCGTGAACGTTCCAAAGAGCACACCAAAGCTGTTTCCATGAATTACAGTTGATCTTTCTGCTCTTTCATTTACAGACCAAAGCATGGAAAAAAGAATGATAACTGCAGTGATTTACCTCCTTCCATGTCTGCCGGCATCAATAAGGGAGTATTGGCAACTACCGTTGCAACCTTCATAGCATTTATGGGGATTGGAGTGGTGGATCCCCTGCTCCCCCTGATAGGGCAGGCTATGGGAGCTTCTCCATATCAGGTTGAATGGCTTTTCACTAGTTACATTGCAGTCATGTCTCTCTGTATGCTCCTTACTGCATGGATTACAACAGTGTTTGGAAGCAAAAGGACTCTGATGCTGGGTCTTGGGCTAGTAGTCATTTTTGCCACCCTGTCCGGCCTGTCTCCGAACATCTTCATCTTTTCGGTGTTCCGTGGTGGCTGGGGACTTGGCAATGCCCTCTTCACTTCTACAGCATTGACGATCATCGTGGGCATTTCAGCAGGAAGCATCAACAGGTCAATTACGCTTTATGAGGCTGCACTTGGATTGGGTATAGCATCTGGACCCCTGCTTGGAGGCTTTCTTGGTACATTTGGGTGGAGATACCCATTCTTCGGCACTGCCTCACTAATGGCAATAGGCCTTGTTTTCACCGCTATCACAATCAGGATGCCCAAAAGCAATATGCAAAAACGCAGTGGACGGGATGTTCTGAAGGCCTTGCGGAACAAGGTTGTGCACACCAATGCTTTCATAGGGCTTGGCTACAGTTACGGCTTCTTCACAATTCTCGCATATACGCCGCTAACACTGGTTGGCCTTACCACAGTACAGCTGGGGATTACATATTTCATGTGGGGTGTGCTGGTTGCTGTCTCTTCCGTCATTGTGGTTAACTGGTTGAGGAAATATGTAGATATACTGAAACTCCTGACCATAGATCTTGCCGCAATGGTCCTTATTTTTATGGCACTGGCAGCAATTGGTTCCTCCTATGGTCTTTACATCATCGTTGCCTCAGGTTTCTTCTGCGGTATTGCAAACGCACTTTTCACCACCCTGGCAATGGAAGTGTCCCCTTTCATAAGGCCGGTCTCCTCAGCAGCTTACAATTTTCTGAGATGGTCTGGGGCAGCAATTGCCCCCATAGTTTCGGGTTTTATTGGAGAGATCTACGGGCTTCAAATCCCCTTTTATCTCAGTGGGGCTATCATGGTTGTTTCCACCGTGCTGCTGTTAATGAAATCAGGTATGCTGAGAGATGCTCTTGTGCGACAACAGGTTGCTTCCGTGAGTGCACCTTAAACCGCGTTGTTCAGGAAGCCTTTGTGGTTCCACCTTTTGAGGGCACGGAATAGACCAGCAGCACAATTGCAGCCAGGACTGCTGCCAGTATCTCCAGGTCGACCACAATGTTGGGAAGGAACGACTGCCCGTAGGCAAGATAAATGACTGCGGTGATGAGGAACAGCACCACAGTTATCACTGTGAATACCACAACTGCCACTGCTGCATGCAACAGGCTAGTTCTGGGCTTTGGCGCACTCTGGTACATTGTTGCAAAGAATACTGCAAAACTCTGTGAAGAAATGGAACCCAACATCAGGTCCAAATCATTAACCGGGCCGGACATCTTGTAAACAACAACCAGCACTGTCACGAGAACTATTGAAACTATCAGCCCTGCAATTACCGGCTTACTGGTTGTATAGGTGAGTATGGTGCCAACAGCAGAGAAGAGGAGGGCCCCGGCAAGGAAACCTATTATGAGGGAAGGTATCTGTGTCTGGTACCCAACGTAATACAGAACCGGAAGGGTATACATCATGACGGATGCCAGTGCGGTGGCTATAACCGCAAAAATGATGGTAAACATCATCCTTAGCAGAAATGGCCTCATCTGTGCCTCCTCCTCATAAAGTGAAAAGCTCCGAATGCAATCCCAATATCAATTACTGCAAGTGAAAGAATGGCTAATTCTGTAGTGTAGAGCGGATACTGGGCAGGATCACTTGAAACATAGTAACTGCTGGAAACTTCTGACAGGCTGGTATTGGATGATCCTGTACGGCTGTAGTTGAGTTCATCAAAGGGAATCTGCGGCTTCATGGGGAATAAGCTTGCCAGGGAAGTATTTATAGGCTTGAATGTGAAATAAGCTGAATCAGGCACCGAGAACCCGTTTGATGGCGAAAGGTTCAGAGGCGCTCTAGCAATATGGCCGTTTCCATAAGTCTGGTTGAAGTTGAACATGTCCAGCGGAAGATTGCTGAGGGAAACAAAGCGGTTCAGTGCAGGCATGTTCCAGTTGTAGTCTATGAATGCAAGCATGGATGCGTGGTTCATTTCTGTGCTAGAAATGTAGTTCTCCTTGGCGTATGGTGATATGACTACCATTGGAATACGCTGTCCGAGCTGGTGTCCTCCGAGGACTGGAGGGGCTACCTGATCATAAAAGCCGCCTCCCTCATCGAATGTGAGGAATATCGCTGTACTGTTCCATGCGGGGCTCTTCATGATGGCCTCCATGGTGTAAAGCAGCCACATCTCCCCTTTCAGGACATTCTCCGGAGAACCCATGTCATATCCGCTCTGCCCGCCTCCGACAGGCATCAGGTAGGAAACGGCAGGGATAGAGTTTGTGCTCAGGTTGGAATAGAATGAACTCCAGCTTGCAACATGACTGCTGTAGGCAGAAATTCCGTTTATGAAGTTAAGAGTGGGTGATCCCATGGAGGAATTGTAGTCATAATACGACCAAGATAGCCCATGGGATTGAAGTTCACCAAATATGGTATCGTTGAATGGAACATATGGTGGAGGTCCGTAATCGTTTATCACGGGCGAATAGCCAGCGATATTGTACAATCTGTTGGGGCTCGTTTCAGAGAGAACGCTGGCATAGTAATTGTCGGCCAGGGCGTACTGTTCAGCAAGAACCCACAATGGGGCAAGCTGCGCAGCGGTCATGTACATCATTGACTGGGGGCCCGAATTATTAAGGAACCCGTTCATCCTGCCATGATTCCAGTCAGCATGGTACGCGAGGTAACCTTCTATGGGGTTGGCAGTGGCATAAGTACCGTTGGGAACAGCCTTCAATTCGCTCAGGACTTTTGGATTATTAAGTGAAAGGAGATTAAGCGGCACCGTCAGGTTATATGGATTTCCGCCAGAGAAGCCGTTTGTGTTGGGATAAATCCCGAAAAGATTGTCAAAAGCACGGTTCTCCATAACAATTTCAACTACATGCTTTATTGGAGTCTTTGTGTTCGCCTGGGATGCTGGAATTCCCGATGATACTGCAGGTATGAAAACCAGTGCAAGCATTAAAACGGCAAGAAGAAAGGGGAGAGCTTTTCCCATAACTGATCATATGGGTTAGGGAGTAGAAATTAGTTTTGCATGTCAGGTGCAATAACCCTCAGGCACTTTTCAACAATGGAAATCTTCAGCGGAAGCCCACCAAAATCTTCCCCATCCATTTCAACGGGAGCTGTTCCAGCAATCTCCAGCCTGTCTGTCCTGTATGATGTTACAGAAGGATCTTTGATGTAGGAACCGTTCCTTAATTTGCCGAGTTTTGAAATCATCTGTAATTTGCCCACCCCAGAAACAATATGGATTTCGAGTAGGCCATCGTCCAGTAGGGCCTCTGGCGCGGCAAGCATCCCTCCTCCAAAATATCTCCCGTTGGCAATAACCATCTCGGCAAGCTCAAGCTTATCATCTCTGCCATCAACTGTTACCTGTACATCGAAAGGCTTGAAGAAAGGAAGCAGTGCCAATACTGATGAGGTAAAGGAAAATCCTCCTCTTGTTTTCCTTCTGGAGTTGACCCTTTTCATGACCGATGCACCAAACCCGACTTCCAGTATATTGATGAAAAACCGCTTCTGGTCCTTGCCTTCTGCAAGGCCAAGATCAATATCCCTGAATGCTCCGTTTTCCATCGCCTTCTTTACAGAATCTATGTCGTTGAAACCCAGTGACTTTACAAAATCGGATCCAGTGCCTGCTGAAATCGGAACAAGAATAGTCTTGCTACGGGCCAGGGACTGAATGACTTCATTTAGAGTACCGTCTCCACCTATGCACAGGAGGAAATCTGATCCGTTCTTTACCGCTTCCTCCGCCAGTTCCGTTGCATGGCCGGGACCACTTGTAAGGTAGCTCTGCACTTCAAAATCCCTGAACTGTTCAAGTACTGATTTGTATATTTCAGCAGCATATGTTCCACCGGCATTGGGGTTAACAATTGCCGTAACCTTCATTTTACCACCATTCCAAGTTTTTCCATGACTTCTGCGACTCCTTTTTCAAGTGACTTCCCCTGATCAGGTTCGTAAATCCTGTAAGCCATTCTGCGTCTCATTATATCTTCGAGGGACAGGGGGCATTCATTGAGGATCACTTCGCTAATTTCATTTTCTGCCCCTGCTCTCCTGTACGGTATGGTTGGAAGCCCGGATGTATTGAGTTTCCTTCCAAGTATTTGTGAGATGTGCCTTACTGCAATCCTGGAAGCTGCCCGGTAATTGGTGATTTTGCCACCTAGCAGGTTTACTATGTTTCTATCAATGACTATTTCAAAATCTCTGGATACTTTACCAGGGTCGTCGCCGGAGCCGAATAATGGTCTTATTCCAGCAAATGCAGTTACGATATCTTCTTTCGATAACCCCGGGAACAAAGCTTCAACGCTCTTCAATATGTATTCTACATCCTCGTTGTTCACAGAGAAATCGTCAGGTTCCTTAACAAATGTGTCAGTGGTGCCAATGTGGACAACCTTCCCGCGCGGAATGATAAACATCTGCCGCCTGTCCAGATGGGATCGGAATGCTATAGCCTGCTTCACCGGTATTTTATCGGCAGGGACTACAATGTGTACCCCCTTGCTCAACTGGAGAGGCTTATCCAGTTTGCCATCGAATTTCTCCATTATTTTTGCTGCCCATGGTCCTCCGGCGTTTACAATAATCCTGGCATTTACATGCACCTGCCTGCCTGTTTTTTTGTCTTCCAGGGCCACGACATACTTGCCTTCCGATTCCGTCAGCTTAACCGCCTCAACGTAATTGAAGCACCTTGCACCTCCCCGCTGCGCTGATACAATGTTGTATACAACAAGTCTGGAATCATCTGTGAAAGCATCCATGTATTCGAAATATCCCAGCACATTCTTTGGGTAAATGCCGTCATTTACCATGTAATGCGGAATTTGGAACTTGCCGCTCAGAAGGTTGTAAATGAAGAGTCCGGCCCTCAGTGTTGATTTCTTCCAGGAATACTGGTCCACAACAATATGGAATTTCATGGGCTTGACGAAGTCCGTGTTCTCAAGCAGATAGTTCCTTTCCTTCAGGAGCTCTTTCACTTCACGGAATTCACCCTGCGCCAGATATCTCAATCCACCATGTATGAGCTTTGATGAACCTGAACTTGTGCCTGATGCGAAGTCACCTTTTTCCACCAGCACCGTGCTTACACCGTTCTCTGAAAGAAGGTTGGCAACTCCTGCTCCAGAAATGCCGCCACCAATGATGAGGACTTCACATTCACTGTTTTCAAGTGCTTCAAAATCCCTCTTCCTTGTCCTGAAGGAAAACTCATTCTCCATATTCCATGCCTCCAGTGAAAAGCCTGTCTTCAAGTTTGAGCTGTATATCTTTCAAATCCGGTTTCATATACCTGGAAAAGAAGTAACCCTTGCCGTGGTGGTGTGTGACTGAACCGCCATTGGAGATAAAGGTCCGGATCAGCCCGTCTCTGACAGCAGATAATGTTTCCATGTCATCTTCTGATTTCAGAATGAAAGTGAAATATATGCACGCACCGCTGCTGTAAAGGTGTGAAACGTGAGCCATTATCTCACCGCTGAATTCCATATCATTTCTTAATCTGTAGAATGTTTTCCTTGTTTCCGAGTAAAGATGATAAAGGTTGTTCCAAGTGGTGGAAGTTTCCAGTGTGTCGGGCACAAGTCCACTTTTCCACAGTATATTTGCTATCCCTGGCCTTGAATACCTGCCCTTTATCCATGATTTGGCAGGTCCGGAACCTGTTGAAATGGAGTGTGCCAGCACCGGGTTCACTACTATGTCATTATTTACAACCACCAGCAGCGCACCATTTCCATGAACCCTCAGATCCAAGTATTTCCTGAAAAGCTTGAGGGCAGCGCTGTCTCCTGCCGTATTAAAGGCAAACTCTGTTTCAAGTTCATCTGACAGCCTTGCAACGGACGGAAATTTTTCACTTCTGGAAAGAGCATCTATTCCTTCCTTGAAACTTCTGAATACATACGAGGAAAAATATCGCTTTTGTGTCCTGCGGAACAGCTTCAATGTTACGTCTGTAATCAAGCCGTATTTGCCGTCGCTTCCGATTAGAACATCCTTGTAGTCAAAACCGGAGGACTTTCTCGGGAATGTGCCATCATTGACTATTCCACCGGATGTGGCCACCCTTGTTCCCAGGACCAGGTTCTCTATTCCACCGTACTGGTTCGACTCCTGGCCTACTGCCTTTGTCGCAACCCAGCCGCCTATGGTTGACTGTAGCATTGACTCCGGGAAATTTCCAATGGTGTAGCCGCTCCTGTTAAGGATTTCCTCTGCTTCCATCCCGGTAAAACCGGATCCCAGGACCACATACCTGCCACCAAGATCCATTCTCCTGAAGTTACTTGTGTCTATTGACACTACCTTGTCGTGGTTTCCAACGAGCAATGAGCCGGAAACCGAAGATCCGCCTCCGAATATTATTGCTTTGTACTTTCTCGCAAGGAGTTCCTTCAGGATTTCTGAAACATTATCATAATCGGGGTAAATGACTGCGTCAACAATTCGCTGGACCCTGGAATCCCTTGCCATCAGTATCTCTGGAGAAGACTTCCCAATGGAGTGGGAAAAACGTTCATCCAGCTGAAGACTCAGATTCTTATTCGGAACGAATTCAGAAAGTTCCTGTTTTATGCTTTCCCGGGTAGGGGGAAAATCCACACTGGCCGAGCCGTCCCATATGGCTTCAAGCTTTAAGCCCAGTTTCATTGCGACATAGTCTGCGCTGCTCTGAAAACCGGAAGTGTCCGGAGAGCCGTAAAGGACTGGAACTTTCATTTCATTCATTCAACGGGTCTATATTTATAAATATTTGACCTTCAGTCAATGCTCTCTCGTGGTTGATCTTTCACTCCTCCTTCCAGTTAAACTTCAGAACCATGAGGATGAAAACTACAATTGCCACCGCGATGCTGACCACAATATCAAGCATGGCCGCATTGTAATTGGTGTAGATTGTGACCGAATTCAACCCATCTATTATGTAATACAGGGGCAGAATATGGGCAAAAGTCTGCAGCCAACCCGGCATAATCTGTATTGGGAAGAATGTCCCTGAAAGAAACATCATGGGGAATGTTATGATATTCCCGATAACCGAGGCACTCTCCTCAGATCTTGAAATGGCTCCTGCCAGTATTCCAAGAGAAGTGAACATGAATACACCAACCACCAGGAAAGGGATCATGAGAAAGCTGAGTGAAAGTGATGAATGGAATAAGAAGACTCCCACCGCTATGATCTCAATTGCAGAAAGTGCAGAAATTACTAGGTACCATATGAACTTGGAAAGGAACCATTCTGACTTTGTAAGAGGTGTAAGAGAGAGCTGCCTGAATATTTTCTCCTTCTTGTAAGTGCTCACTATGAACGTCATGGAAAACATGGGGGAAGTAAGAATTACCAGTCCAATCAATCCGGGTATGAGGAAATCAATGTAGTTGGTGGCGTGGGTTGTTACAGAGGCACTGCTGACTGATACAACCTGATTAGGCACCTGAAAATTATTGTTGAATATCTGCACAGCATAATTGATGGCACTCTGGGCAACTCCGCTGGTAGACACGGCAGGATTGTTATAGTAGGTGAGGGCAACATGCCCGCCAGAACTTGAATTCAACACCGTACTGCTGAAATTGGCCGGTATGAGAAGGGCAGCCGATATGGAATGCTCTGAGATATATGTCTGAATATTGACATTGTCAGGTATCATCTGGATTGAGACTATGTGGGTTGCATTGAGTGTGTTTATGAATTCTGTTGAAAGGTTCCCGCTACTGTCAAGATTCTGGACATAAAGCGGAACAGTGCTGTTTCCGCTTCCAGAGAATATTGAACCGAATATGAGCATAAGAATAAGCGGAAATATGAAAACAAAGAAGACTGCAGTTGTGCTTCTCAAATAGTTCCTGGAATATATCTTGAGATCAGCCCTGATATTTTTCAGCTTCAAATCAATCGACCTCCTCTTCTATGAGGTTGACAAATATGTCTTCGAGGGTATCTTCCTTAAGTGAGAAATTCTTCAGTTCCAGCTTGTTTTCCTCAGCAAAATTGAGTATTTCTGTTATGTCCTTTGTAGAATTCACAACCACGGTGATCTCGTCGCCATGAACCTCATATTCTATTTCAGACCCCATTTTAAGGAACTGTTCAAGCGGTTCACTCTTTTCAAGATGCAGCCGTCTGCCTTTCCCCATTTTCTCAATTATTTCCTTGGGGCTGCCTTCAACTATCATCTTACCATGATCCATGATTCCAACCCTGTCCGCGAGCATCTGGGCCTCCTCCAGATAATGGGTGGTAAGGATGACGGTCCTCTCCTCGGATTTCAGTTTTCTGATGAGTTCCCAGATCTTTCTCCTGGCCTTAGGGTCCAGACCTGTAGTTGGTTCATCAAGGAACACCACCTTGGGATCATTCACCAGTGCAAGGCAGATCCCAAGCTTCTGTTTCTGGCCGCCTGATAGGTTCTGGAAATAGACCTTCTTCACTTCTTCCAGTTCCACCAGCTTGAGCAGTTCTTCTGATTTGTCAGGCATGGAAAATATCTGGCAATAGTATTTTATGGCCTCTTCCGGAGTAATACGTTCAATAAAACGGAAATCCTGGGGCATAATTCCCACCACACTTCTTAACTTGGCAGCGGAATGCCAGGGATCCTCGCCCAGAACCTTTATGGTTCCGCTGTCCGGTTTCCTGATCCCCTCAAGCATCTCCACAGTGGTGGTTTTGCCAGCTCCGTTTGGGCCAAGAAAACTATAGACTTCACCTTTCTCGACTGAAAAAGAAATTCCATTTACTGCTTTGATGGAACCGTAACTCTTGTGGAGATCTGTAGCTGAAATGTACTCCCCAGGTCTCATTTCTAGTTAACTGGAAGATAAACAAAAACCTGTTGCTAGGTCAGATTTTTGATACTTCGCTTGGCAATTTTCTCTTCTTTCCCGCCGTAGACGTAAGATTCTATTTCTATCCTCTGCTCAAACTCATTCATGAAGGCATCCATGCTTCTCTTCAGACTTTCGATTCTCTGGGATACAATCTCCTTGACACTGTTCATGTCATTGGGGAGGAATGTTGCAACCCGCCCCCCTCTTTCCAGGGAGGTCATTTCCTTGTAAATCAAACCCAGGGCAACCAGTTTCTGCAGATTTCTGAAAATAGTGCTGCGGTCCTTTGAGAGGTACAGTGACAGATCATCCAAAGTGGAACTGCCCCTTGACACTATTGTGTAGAATAACTTAATTTCCAGGTCGTTGAGATCCAGGAAGCAGGAGAGAAGATCAGAGCATTTTGCCTTGCTTCTTATCAGTGAGGAGAATGAGACCATGATCCAATATTACAATCAGGTATATCGATATTGTGGTAAAATGGAAATTTCGAAAAATATTAAATAGTGAAACACATTTAGAACCGCGGAAGACGAAACCGCATTCAAAATCGAGGTAATTGTATGGAAAACAGAGACATAGAACAAATAAGGAAAGAGATGTTACACAATATGATGAGTAACGATAAAGCCTCAGAGGCATCAAACGTAAAACCAATGGAACTTACAGACAGCAACTTTGTTGAGGAAGTCACCAAGGCGGACCTTATGGTCGTCGACTTCTGGGCAGCTTGGTGCGGTCCGTGCCAGTTTGTCTCCCCTATCATAGAGGAACTTGCATCGGATTACGCAGGCAAAGTGTCATTCGGCAAGCTGAATGTTGATGAGAACCCCATGGTTTCACAGCAGTTCATGATCAGGAGCATACCAACAATCATGTTCTTCAAGAACGGAAAGATGGTTGATGCCCAGATCGGTGCAGTTCCAAAGCCTTTCCTTCAGCAGAAAATAGAGAAGCACAGGGCTCAGTAAACCTGTAAAAGGTGGATGAGTTGAGTGCCGAAGTATACGACAGCATAATCATAGGCGCCGCTTCTGCGGGCCTGACTGCTGCCCTTTATCTTTCAAGGCAGTCTGCCAGTACCCTCGTGATATCCAAGGACATAGGAGGTCAGGCACTTCTCACTGATGATATTCAGAATTATCCTGGATATGACCAGATCAGCGGTTTTGAACTTATGAATAAGTTTCAGCAACAGGCTGCGTCCTATGGTACCAAGTTTGTCTATGATGAAGTAGTTTCAGTTGAGAAACTGGATGAAGGCAACTTTTCCGTTAAGACGCGAGATCAGGAATACCGTTCAATTTCCCTTATTCTTGCCTTTGGAAAGACACCAAGAAACCTTGATGTCCCGGGCGAGGAGGAATTCAGGGGAAGAGGAGTATCCTACTGCGCAGTATGTGATGGTCCCCTTTTCAAGACGCTTCCAATTGCAGTGGTAGGAATTGGTGAGCATGTCCTTCAGGCGGCAGTGTATCTTTCAGGCCTCGCTTCCAAGCTTTATGTAGTCTACAAAGGCTCCAGAATAAGCGAGGATGACGAGATGTACCAGCAGCTCAGGGAAAGGCCAAACGTCGAATTCCTATTGAACTACAGTGTGGAAAAAATTGAAGGGGAAATGGGCGTCAAGACTGTTCACATCAAGAACAACGCCAAAGATTCAGATGAAAAGAGGTCTCTTGAGGTCGAGGGCCTCTTTATAGAAATGGGATATGTGGCCAGGACGGATTTTGTAAAGGACCTCGTTGAACTTACAAAGAACAATGAAATAGTCACAGATAAGCTTGGCAATACATCACAGGAAGGTGTCTTCGCAGCTGGAGATGTTACAGACATACCTTACAAACAGGCTGTTATATCTGCTGGGCAGGGTTCAGCTGCTGCACTCTCGGCATATAACTATGTCCAGAAGAAGCTCGGACGCACAGCGGTTAAGTCAGACTGGAAGTCAGTAAAGGTCGAAACAAAGCCGGCCCACTGACACTTATTTTTTTCGCATTAATACGGGAGCAATCTTTTAATCATAGTCTGAATTCATAGGTTCACTGTGGGCGTGATCTCTTTTGGAACCGGATAATACAGAACATGATGAACTTTCAAGCGAATCATGGGATGGTCCGTCTCCTGAGGCACCCGAGGATGATTCCACTGAATCGGTGAAGGATTTTGAGCAGCCTGTTGGTGCCAACGAGCTGAGGATAGTCAGGGGCATCGAGAATTTTATGAAGAATTCCAGGGGCCCAAGAATCCAGGTTATCAAGAGTCGCGATCTCAAAAATGCAGAACATTTCTCAGAGAAGGTTTTCAGGGTTCTGAAGATGCATGGCTACAAGATAGAGCAGCTAACTGCGGAATCCCTGAAGAAGACACCCTCTGAGGATGATTCTTCTCCAATCACAATTTATTCAATAAACGAGGAAACAATCAAGACATTTCTTGGTCCAGCTCTGAACGAAGTGGAAAAGCCTATGCAGTATCTTTTCGACAATTCCATGCTGTCCTACCTGAAGAAACCTGTTTTGATTTCAACTGTAAGCGATAATTTCTACAATAAAGTTGGACTTCAGAAATTTGTTCAGTATGAGAACAGCCAGGGTGCAACAAAGGTTGCAAAGAAGAGTCCTGCAAAGAGGAAAGGGGTCAATAGACTGACTGTATACAGCTTCTACCTTGCAGCAGTAGCCTTTGCCCTGAGCGGATTCAATTCACTTTTCGGAAGCTACTTGAGTTCTTTGCAGTTCCAGGGAGGTTATAATCTCCTCATGCTCCCATTGGCCCTCCTCATTCTTTCACTTGCAGCCATTACCTTGAGGGCATTCAGCCTTGGGGCTGAGGACCGAAGGTCACTTGCTCCAGCGTCTGTTGCCATAGTTCTATTCCTTCTCATACTGGTACTTGGCATCATAACTTCTTATTATGGAATGGCCATAGCTACTGTATTCCTTAACACAGAAAATGTTATTTTCAGCCTTAACCCGGATATTACAACCCTTGCCCTTGCTTTTGTTGTAATGGGCCTTTCACTCTTCAGGTATGTCCTCTTCCTTGGCGCAAATTCAGGAAGAAGCTCATACGCACTTTCTTTGGCAGGACTTGCTCTTTTTATACTGGTAATAATGATGACGAACTATCCCGCTGTTACCGTATTTGGCCAGACTGTTTATCCCACAAATCTCCCGGTGGCTGGCGGTGTCTCACCTTACACCAGTTTCAACGTTTACGGATTCGGTTTCAGCCCTGAAATACCACTATTTGGGATTTCAAGCTATTTCGGCGTCTATGGCACACCTCAGTACCTTCTGTTAAGGAATTACCTGCTTTTCATAGCCAACATTATACTGGCACTTGCTTACTTTACGGCTGCCAGGAGGCAGAAACAGGTATTCACCGCTAAAGAAAAGGTTTAAACACAATTTGTACAGTGTCAACACATAGTCTTATTTCATAGAGCCAATCTCCACCAATGCGAACAAGGCCCAATGCTTTTTCCAGGAAAGGTGTTGTTTCATCTTCCAGTATACAGTCTTCACTTGCAGGAGCTAGAGTTCTAGAGAATGGTGGTAACGTAGCAGATGCTGCTATTGCCACCAGTGCAGTTCTTTGTGTTACCCAGAATAATCTCTGCGGGCTTGGCGGAGATCTATTCACAATTGTAAGAATGGATGGCAAGCCCATAAAGGACATCAATGGAAGTGGACGTGCTTCACACAATGCTACAATAGATTACTTCAGGGGCAAAGGTCTTGATAAACTTCCCCCAAGAGGGGAGGATGCTGCCTTGACTGTCCCCGGTATCGTGGATGCCTGGAAAACCATAAACAAGGAATACGGGACGATGGAATTCAAAGATCTCCTGGGCCCGGCAATAAAACTGGCAAAGGAAGGATTCCCTGTAACGCACAATTATCACCATTCCATTGAGGTTTCCGCTAAATTCCTGGGTCAATATGGCTGGAAGGACCTTTTTACACCTGAAGGAAGAGTTCCCGAAACCGGGTCAATATTCAAACAGAAAGAGCTTGGAGAGACTCTCAACCTTATTGCCACAGACGGACCGGATTCATATTATCGCGGATTCCTTGCGGACAGGATTGTTAACGGTCTAGAAGGCACAGGCTCAGTTCTTGATAGCCAGGACTTCCGAAATCACTCAACAACTGTCAGGGACCCACTTAAAACAAGTTATCACGGTTATGATATATATGAAACAAGACCCAACAGCCAGGCTGCCACAACTTCCCTCTGGCTAAACCTTTATGATATAATGACTGAGGAAGGAAGCGGATCAGAAGAAGAGAAGTTTCTGAAAACTATCAGAAGTGGGCTTGTCGCATACTCTGAAAGAAATAAGCACATCACGGATCCTGAACACCATGATCTTCCGCAGGGATGGGGAACAAGGGCATTCGCTGAAAAGATACTCTCAGAAGCGGACCTCACGCTTTCATACGCTGGCGAGGTGAAGGATCCAGGTGATACAACCTACTTCAATCTTGCAGACGGGGAAGGCAACTCACTTTCAGTCATACAGAGCAATTATGCAGGATTCGGTTCAGGAATCTCACCAAGAGGAACCGGTTTCATCCTTCAGAACAGGGGATCGTATTTCAGCCTGGATCCGACACATCACAACGCACTTCTGCCCGGCAAGAGAACCTTCCACACTCTGTGTGCAGGAATGGCAGAAAGGGACGGTGAATTTCAGTTCTCTGTCGGTACAATGGGAGGAGATATCCAGCCACAGATACATTTCCAGCTGATCACTGCACTGGTGGACGAAGGCATAGACCCCCAGCTGGCACTGGACAAGCCAAGATGGGCTTTCCCACACACAATTTATGAAAAACCAGGGGACATGATTGTTGAAGAAAGCCTCTACAATGTTCTTTCTGGATACAAAAATGTGCCACTTAACCTTAGGAAAATAGAAGACCTATCTTCCCAGACTGGCCATGCCCAACTTGTTCAAAGAAACAAATATGGTGTTATTGTGGGTGGAGCTGATCCCAGGGGAGATGGCATTTCCATAGGTGCCCAATAATTTGCTTATTTTCACACCATTTATCTTTCATTCTGTAAATTAAATTTACAATTTGGAAACAATCTTTCTACATTACCGACAAATGGTCTATTTCTCGTAATAATGTTGATATAGTTCTTTTAGCTGATTATGCGTGGTAAATGTCTATAATGTGACCATTGGGCAGGACGACTGTCCTCATACGCTCATCACCGCCAAAGTGAAGCACCTGGTCATTTTCGTAATGAATACCAGTGACGAGCCCAATGGATACCAGAACACCTTCAGCATTTTTGTCTCCAGGGATGAAGAGGACTTAAAAACTGCTTTGAATCTACTAAAGGCATATCCGGACATCAAAGGCATCAACATACTTGGGAAGAAGGAGAATATGATGTCACTGACTTACAGTTTCCCCAGGACATCTGCATACAAGAACGTTAAGAAGATAGGTTTTCGCCTGCATCCTATTATAATAAAGGATGGCATTGAAAGATGGTTCTTTGTATCAGAATCCTCTCATATACTTGGAGACGGCAGAACAAAACTGGATGATCATGTTACCCATGTAACATCAATCAAGAGGCTTACCACAAACGAGTTCATCACTTCTTATTCAAGAATGTTCAACTGGATCTGGAAGCTCAGGATAGACAGCCAGACTGGGGGATCAGGCTCAGAGATTATTTCTGAGGCGCTCAAAGCTGGATATTATGACTGGCCAAGACAATCATCACTGTCCGAATTGAGTAAAAGCCTGAACGTGCCACGTTCTACCTTAACATACAAGATTAGGAAACTTGAGAAAAAAATTTTCTCAGACATAGAAGATTCAGAGGATTAACGAAATTTCCCTTCCAATAATTTTAGAGCCAATATTTAAATATACAAATTCTTTTAATGAATTATAATTAATTTTTAATTACTCTTGATATTAAAGAATAGTTGACATACGTCAATAAAGTTCCTTATAGGACACTTCTTCTTAAGGCGCAATGGACAACAAACTTAAGTACGCCATAGCGGCTATTTTAGTTATAGTTGTAGTTGTAGGAGGACTCGGTTTTGGATTGCATCTTTTCAATCCGCCGGCGCCTAAGTACAATACAATTACATTTGCTAGCTCGGCTACGCCGTCCTCCATCGATCCGGCAGTAGCGTTTGACACGAACTCCGTGTTTTTTGACGACCAGATGTATCAGACACTCGTAGG
>JBJKQM010000024.1:0-4622 GCA_046705365.1 Thermoplasmataceae archaeon | reverse complement strand
AATGCTATTATGGAGTTCCTGAAGAGTGCTATGAATGAACTTGCTGTATTGGCACTTCCTGATAAAATACTGCCAGCTAATGAGAGCGTGATCACAATGGCGGCAAAGAAAGTAATTATGTAAACCACGACGCTGGCTCCAACAAAGACTCGATGCTTGTCATTGTAAGCTACTCTTCCCAGGATAAGCAGTATTGCCCCTATGAAAAGGAGAAAAGTACCAAGGTACTGGATGTATGGTATCCACAGAAGAGCGAGACCTGCTATGAAAAGGCCAAGCCCGGTCTTGGTGCGGTCAACTGCCTTCCCTGTCTCATGATTGTATGATTCCCAGCTCTTCCCGGATTCAAAACCCCTCTTGTATTCTTCACTTTCCTGCTGTTCAATATTTTGATCCGGCTTATCAGGATCCACCGGTAAAGTCATATTATGAGAAAATACAATATAACTATACTTAAATATTTCTGAATAAATTCAAAATTACAGTATAATACTCACTCTTGGAAAAATAAAATGAGGAAAATGGTCGGAAGCAAATCAGTGCTTACTGTTTATTGCCTCGATCATTTTTGCTGTAATATCTTCAAAAGCTTTTGCTACAACTTCATTTGAAGCTGCTGACGGGATTCCATCATCTGCGTTCTGTACCACTTCAGGTATCAGGGGAATTCTGCCAAGGAAAGGTACACCATATGTCTTCGCAGCTTCCTCTCCTCCTCCCTTCTTGAAAATGTCCACGGCCTCGCCGCAGTGGGGGCAGACAAATCCACTCATGTTCTCCACGATACCGAGCACAGGTAGTTTCATCTGGCTTGCAAAGTTAATGGCTTTCTTCGCGTCAAGCAGTGCAACATCCTGTGGTGTGACAACTATGACAACTCCTTCCACTTCCGGAACCAGCTGGGCAACTGTAAGGCCCTCATCACCTGTGCCAGGTGGCATGTCGAGAATTATGAAGTCACGTTCCCCCCAGTTCACATCTTCAAGGAATTGCTGAATTGCCTTGTGCCTGAGTGCGCCTCTCCAGATAACTGCTGTATCCTCGCTGGGGAGCAGGAATGCCATTGAGATGACATCCACGCCGTACTTGGATGGAACTGGTATAATCCCCTCATCATTTGCCCCTATCTCTGCATCTGAGACACCCAGCATTTTTGGGTCGTCCGGGCCGTTAATATCTGCATCGATGAGACCCACCTTGAATTTCTTTGCAAGTGTTACTGAAAGATTGACTGAAACCGTTGACTTTCCTACGCCACCCTTTCCGCTCATAACCATTATAGTGTGCTTAACGCCCTTGTACTTGGTTGATTTTGGTGGCGGGCCAACAATAGGCTGAGGTGGTGGCTTGTTCATCTTGATTGTTCCTGAAGGCATAATTTGAGATTGCTCCTCGGTATTTGAGTTTGGCGACTTTTCCTTTCTAAAAAACATGCCTTTGATACGTTGAAAAAGATTAAAAGGAATAAACTGAATAGTTTTTAATTCCTGTTATGAATATTGTAACTATGTATAAAGAGGACTGCCTCTTCTGCCGGGAGATTGTCAAAGATGGTAACGCATCACTGGTTTTTGAGAACAATAATGTCGTTGCATTCATGGACATAGCACCGGTTGAAGCAGGGCATGTCCTTGTGATTCCCAAAGAACATTTCGAGAATATAATGGATATTGAGGAATGGACCTACCTGGAACTCCAGAGGGTGGCCAAGAAACTCACTCCCGCAATTGTAAGGGCTGTGGGCGCCGAAGCAGTCAATATCGGTCAGAATAATGGCGCTTGTGCAAACCAGAAAGTATTCCATTATCATCTGCACATAATACCGCGTGTTTGTGACCGCAGGCTTGAATGGAGCAGAAGGGAAGTCAAAGGGGACGAACTTGAACTGGTTGCAGAAAAAATCAGGGCAGAAATAAGCAACCATGATGGAAGGATTCCCGACCTGAAGTAAAAATATCAAATGTGTGTATTTTTCAGCTAACTATTTCAGGGCTTAACGTCAAGTTCGGAATCGAAAAGTGGATCTGAATGGATGTAGAGCGAAAGGTATGGCTCTATGGCCTGTATGAGCTTGTTTCTCGCCTTGTTTAAATGCTCCTGCATTGTAGACTTGGAAAGCCCATGTGACCTCGCCATCTCCTCAACCCTCATTCTTCTGGGCGTGGAGAAAAATCCCTTGGTTATGGCTTCCCTGAGGTATTGCACCTGCTTGATGGAAAGATCGCTGAAAAGGTCCCTCAGCGATATGCTGTAGACATCCCTCAGGGAATCGGGTTCAATTTTTCTTTTCCTTAGAATTTCCACTTCCCCTTCCAAGGATGCTTCACGGAAAAATTCGTCAAGGTCGCCGGAAGCAAAGGAGATAAGGCGCAGCTTTTCCTCTCCTCCTGAATATACTGCTGGAGCTTCCCAAAGCAGATTCATTGACTCGGCAAGCCTTATGGTGGAATTATTGGTTGTGCACCTGCAAGATATGCCGGTGGACAGGTGGTTGTCCAGGTTTCCGGAGGTTACTATCTCGCTGTTTATGTCTGCAGTAACCTGTCTTAACCTGCCATAGGCCTCCTTTACAACTTTGTCATTCCCGTAAAACTCCACATAGTCCACAACTGAACTGCACCACCTGAATATGGTAATGTCGGGGAATTCTTTGGAAAACTGGCAGAAAAGGGACTGGTTCACAAATCTGAGCTCAACTTCTTCCATAATACCATCCTAGAACGGTATCAAATATTTGTCCTTTCGTTCAATCATAAGTTGATAACTATGACAGAACTGGTTGTAGAACATGAATGGAAGAGCAAGAACAGTGAAAGTGTAATGAAGGTCGTTGGAGACGTTATCGGAATGCAGAAGAGCGGTTCGCTTCCGGAAGGTTTCAATCTCAAATCGGTAATGGTATTGAATGGTGAAAATAGGGCTGTATGCAACTGGGATGCACCAGACGCCAAATCACTCAGGGAACTCCTTGGCAAGGTCAATCCGCCAACGAAGAACAGGGTCTACGAAATTACCAGGGCTCTTTAGACTATGCAGCCATTTCAAGAAGGTCAGCGGATGGAAGCAACATCTTACTATCTCAAGGGAGAGGAGCGTTTCGGAACCTGCTCTTCCAAATTTTATTCCAGAATGTCAGGCTTGCATTACTGGAAGTATTACAGGACAATTGTGGACGAAATCCTGAATTTTTCACCAGAGTCCATTATGGATGTTGGGTGCGGGCCAGGGGACATACTTGTTCACATAGCATCTGAAAGCACATCTGTCAGGTTATACGGAGTAGACCCTTCCCCGGGAATGGTGAAGGCAGCCAACGGGAAAATAGCCAGGAATGGATTGCAGGAAAGAATAACCATTGCCCAGGGGAGCAGCAGGGACATTCCTTTCCAGTCAAAGTTTGACCTGATTGTTTCATCCCTCTCATTCCACCACTGGAAGGAACAGGAGTCATCCCTAGTGAACCTGTCAAGGTACCTGTCAGATTCCGGGAGAATAATCATCTTCGATCTGGACAGGAATCATTATCCCGGTAAACTGCCAATCCTCAGGAGGCACACCATATCGGAATCGAGTTCTCTGAACCTGAAAACGGATGGCCTGACTAAAGAGATTAAACCACTCGGAAAATCTGGACTGGTATCATTTATTCTTTATTCAGAGAACTTCAAGAAGAATTAACTTCACCAAAATTTTTTTTCCTGACGTTAAATAGATGCAATTATCTACAACCTATTGCTCGAAGCCACAAACCAATAATCAATATCTTGGATTGACTAAACTTGAGCCTATCTTTGGGTCTCCTCAACCGCGGAACCATAGGGATTTCCCCTAAAAACGCCTCCAGACTTTTGTGTATTCCATTCTCCGTCAAGTATCATTAAATAAAAACCTAAAGGGGTGTTATCGATTTTTAGATCTTCAACCGTATTTCTGTATCTTATTACGTACTCCTCAAATGTGTCAATCCTTGTCAAAACTTTCTCTCTTTCCTTTAGAATTTTAACCTCTTTTCTATGGGTCCATCGTGTGGTGTCAAATTGGACTTCCTCTGAGGGTTTTACCTGTATATCTCTCCATTATTTATTTCATAAATCGAAAGACCTTATATACTAATTTGTAATTTTGAAATATAAAATGAAAGAAAAAATGCCACCTTACGTTTTCACAAGTGGTGAGATTGCAACTGTCAGGGCAATTTCTGAGCACAGCGGCTCATCAATCAGTGAACTGTCTTACAAAATGGGTAAGTCAGAAAGTTCCATTTCCCAAAGAGTGAAAAGTCTTGAAAGAAAGGGAATTCTCGATACAAGAAAGCAGGGAATGAGAAAACTAGTCACTATATCTGAAAGAAATTACGCTCTTTCTCTATTCGATTTGATCAACGCCGAGCCCTTTGTGCCGTGGGAGGAACTGATTACAAACTCAAAAATTGCGGTACTCTTCAAGAATATGACAGGCGAATACAGCTTTGAACATGGAATCTCACCAGTTTCATTGTGGAGATCGACACGTAACCTGTTGATGCACGGGATGTTAAACACTAGGAGAAACGGACAAGTGATCGGCGATTTAAACCTGTCACGTTTCATCAGCGAATATTCAGATCACGTAAGCAGGAAGTA
>JBJKQM010000023.1:0-38909 GCA_046705365.1 Thermoplasmataceae archaeon | reverse complement strand
ACTGTCCATAAATACAGCATACAGCCCTATTTATCTATATCGACTATGGTAAAATGTAAAAGGTGGAAATGCCCGGAGTAAGCCCCTTTCTGTTAGCCCTTTCGGGTTGGCAACATTCGACTTTTGCATAAAGCTTCGTCTTACCCGGCCCTCCCGGTGGCGTCACTGGGCCTGTTTAGACTTTCTCCGTCCAGGAAGAGTTTCCATCGGTTTTCCTGAAACGTCATCCAAGGGAATCATACTGCGCAGGAAGCCGTTTATTTCTTTTCCCTGAACCACCCCTCCCGGGGTATCTGCTTGAGCAGATTGGACTCCAACGTGGAGAGGGGACTTTCCTCACTCTGACGAGCGTAAGTTGCCCTCGGGCTTTTCCACCATATCTCATTGCGACTGAAGTTAAATATCTGCCGTTCAAAACAGGATGGAAGAATTGCAAGAATTTGCCGGATACAATGGTGCCTGAGAATGGGACTAAATCAGTTGAGCTGGGCCTGGGTAAGATTCACTTTCAGGGCAGCTTTTCTCTTTACAAGTATTTCTGCAAAGTTTTCAGGGAGGTACACCAGGTCGTTGTCATGGAGATAGTAATCTCCTTCTGGCTGGGCAATCGGGGGTTGATCGCCCAGTATTCGGACCAGAATATATTCATCCTTCTTCGAAACCATTTCGGCTTCAGCCCTCTCGGCAGGCGGCTCCTCCTTTTCTTCTGGAACGTTTTCCTTATCTTCTGCCGGAGTTTCTTCCGGTTCATCCATCTGGGGGGCCTTGTTTAAAAGCAGGTTATACTGGTCCTGCATCATGTTATGAAGCCTGGTGATAAACTCCTTCTCTTCAGGTGTGAGCGAGTTCATCAGTTCGCTGTCCAGGTCGTAAATGGATAATGTGGATATCTTCTCGAATCTTCTTTGAAAAAGTGCCCTGAAATCCCTTTCAATATCGTTTATCCTGGCTTTCAGGTTGATGTAGTTGGTGATGTCCTGTTTTACGAGGTAGGATTCAGCCTCCTCTTTGAGGGTTTCAAGGGCACCAGTCACATTCTTGTAAAATGACGGGTCAAGCTTCTTCAGCTTCTTTGATCTGACTTCCACCCGCAGAAAAGATCTAAGTTCATCGGAAACTTTGTCGATCTGTGCGGGGTTTAGCGTCATTGCATTTCAATTGCTAATATGTATATTTAATCATTGCTAAGTCAGAGGAATTTACTGAACATGTGTTCTCCAAAAAGCTGAACCGGTAAATTCCTGAAGGTCTGTTCAAATATGCCACGCCATTCCGGAAATTCAGATCTAATCATAATGGCCCTTCTGGGGACAGAATCTGGTGGAATAACCTTCCATCCCAGTTCGATATCATCAACATAATCGGTCTCCAGAAGGAATGGTTTTCCTGAAGAGCTGATCTTTCTGGTGTTAGATTTTGAAGCAAGGACTGATCTCTGTATCCCGCTGGGTATGGCCATATCATCGGCAAGTGCGTGGTGCTTGACCACTTTTTGAAGGCCTAGGCCTGCTTTTTTAGCCAGGCTCTCCATCAACGCATAGCCCTCCCGGCCAAGGTCATCTGTATGAAGGATAACAGGGCAGTCCAGGTCAGAGGCTCGTTCCATGCAGTAAAGTGTGATTTCATTGCTTTGCTGCATTACACTCTCCGGTACAGGAAAATGCGGTCTCCCTATCTCGCCAATAGCGTGCGCCAGGCCTTTTGTGATAAATGCAGAAGCAAGATCCACGCCCCGTTTCATTTCTGCCACCGGATCAAGACCTTTCTCAAGAAACCTGAAGTAGTCAAGGGGATACGGGCCAAGTGTCACAGGGACCTCGAGATTTCTTTCTTTTTTTAAAATGGAAGCTATTTTCAATGTCCTTCCATAAAGTTCATCATAGTATCCGTCAGTGGGCAGGTCCTTATCAGGTAAATTTACCAGGTTGAACGAGTCTCCACCCGAGGAAATAAACATATCAACAGCCTGCAGCAATCTGCCGGTTGGGTTCAGATGCATGTGATTGTCAAAAATGACAAACTCACCTTGTGTCATTCCCTGCAATGGCAACTTTCACTCACCTTCCCATAAAGTCCCAAATTAATCCTGTGCACTGTCACAATTCAACTGAGAGCACCTTTCAGGAATGGCAGGAATACAACGTTAAGCCTGGCTACATCCTTGGATTTTTCACCCTCGTGCTCCTTCGAGCTCCTTTCCAGTTCATCAGATAGAGCCTGCAGATGTTTCTTTATGTTCTGGACTGTGGACATTCTCATAGTGGAATACATCAATGTGGCCGGCATATTGAGGAGCCAGTCCCTCAACTTCTGCATTTCTTCATCGCTAGTCTGGGAAATCTGTTCTGCGGAGAGCTTAAGGTTCATGGAATAGCCCATAAGGGCAGAACTGATCATTGATCTCAGTTCTTCAACACTCATTTTATTGAGGCCTTTTTCCCAGTCCTCCTCGCTAAAATCTATCTTTTTTGTATTCAGGGTGTAGTATTTTTCAACATAATTCTTCTTTGCCACAACCTCCGGTTCATTCAGTATGCCATCAGAAACCATCTGGGCAACAAAGTGGTAGATATTGGACCTGCTTACACTGAGGTACTGGGCCATCTGGGTAACCGTCATTCTTTCGTGTTCCGTCAGCAAAAGGACGATGTTAAGCTTCGTCGGATTGCTGAAAGTCTTAGACAGAATCTCAAAGTCTCCTTTCTGTTCCATCAATGATATATTGATATTATAATTTTATATTTACGTATAAACAAGATTTATATGCCTGAATAAGATTAAGTCATATATGTTAAATTTACATGTGAATCATGGAATTCGCGTGTATGACTTCAGGGGTGGAAAATCATATGTTCGCCAGCGGAAAGAATAACAAAAAGGAGAATGAAACAGGGAAGATTGGTCGGAATTTTCACCTGGTAACAATCAATACAGGCCTTTCAACCGTAGGGACTTCTGCATTCAGCCTTGCAGTAATCTGGATTACGTTGTCCATCACCGGATCTCCAGTCATTTCTGGTTTCGCCGACGGCATGGGAGCACTTCCTCTTTTCCTGAGCTTTGCGTTCGGAGCATATATTGACGGACTGGTAAGCAAGAAGAATATTGCAATAATTTCTTCAATTCTTCGGGCCGCTGTTATCCTGGCTCTGCTGGTTGCAGTAATCTCATCGAGCCTGATCCTAGAGGTAGTTTCCATTTATTCAGTTGCTTTTGTGGTGGGACTTACATCGGACATTCTCAATTCAGCGCGTGCAAGTTGGACAAAACAGTTTCTGACAGATGAACAGTATCAGAAGGGATCAGCGCTCATGCAGAGTGTCACATCGCTGGCACAGTCCCTGGGGTTTGTTGGGGCAGGGGTCCTGATTCTTTTTGGGCTGGAGTTCGCAATTTACAGTTTTGCAATAATACTTGCAATATCTGCATTGCCCTTATTCTTCCTGAAGAACGAAAGTGTAGAGTCCATATCCAACGAAGAATCCATCGGATCCTCAATTGCAAGTGGCCTGAAGTTCATTTTCAGCAATAACAGTCTCAGGGCCATCATCCTCCTTTCCCTGGTTTCAAACCTCGCATTCGGAACCCTAGGAATACTCATGGCATTCGAGGTGGATGAAAAATTCGCGCTTCCTGCCATATATTTCACGGCATTCTTCCTGTCACTGACAATGGGTATATTTGCCGGATCCGCCCTAGGTTCAAAAGTAAAGGGCAAGGTGGGACCTTACACAGTCATCATGCTGATACTCGTTGGTTCCGCACTGGTCCTGATAGGATTCGTGCAGAATATGCTTCTTTCATACCCGATTTCATTTGCCATTGGCTTCATTCTTGGAGTCACGAACGTATTGATTATGACTGCCATGGTAAAGATTGTGGATCAGGAAATGATGGGAAGAACCATGGGTGCTATCAATACCTTTGCAATAAGCATGACTTTCCTTTCAGGGGCAATTGGAGGGGTCCTAATCCGGTTTCTCACAGTGGGTGGAGCTTTCTACTTTGTTGGTGCAGTTCTGGCCCTAACGGCCATAGGGCCATTGGTATTCAGGGAGTTCTACAACCTGCAGATATAACCTGAATGGTGTGCATCTGTATTCAGGCAAAGGAATACAGTCAGGCAACTCGCATAAAAATCATTGGAAAGATTTAAGTGTAGTGCGCTCTAATTGGCACTCCACCGAAATTTCACAAGACTTATTCTTAAGAAAACCTTTATAATTGGTGTAGCTTATGGATGGCAAGGTGACATAGATGCAGCAGGGCCAAATGGCTTACGATAGGGCTATAACCGTTTTTTCTCCAGACGGAAGGCTCTTTCAGGTTGAATATGCAAGAGAAGCTATAAAGAAAGGTTCAACAGCTCTTGGCATAAGATTCAAGAATGGCGTAGTACTCATATCAGACAAGAAAGTAAGGAGCAGGCTTGTTGAGCAGAATTCTATGGAAAAAATCCAGCTTATTGATGATTATGTTTCAACAGTCACATCTGGACTGGTGGCTGATGCAAGAATCCTTATCGATCTTGCCAGGATATCTGTCCAGCAGGAAAAGATAACTTACGGATCACTTGTCAATATCGAGAATCTTGTTAAGAGGGTTGCAGACCAGATGCAGCAGTACACACAATATGGCGGCGTTAGGCCTTATGGTGTGGCAATGATTTTCGCAGGGGTTGACAGTATAGGTCCAAGACTTTTCGACTGTGATCCGGCGGGCACCATAAACGAATACAAGGCAGTCGCAATTGGTGAATACAGAACTCCTGTGGTGGAGACCCTTGAAAAAGAATACAAGGAAGATCTCTCAGAATCAGAAGCAGTTAAGCTTGGCATAAAGGCACTGAAGAACGCCTACGAGGACTCCTCTGAATTCAGAGTTCCAGAAGTTGCTGCAATTTCTGACGGCAATAAATTCCACATTTTTACCAAGGAAGAAATAGAAAAGCTGATGTAGTCATTTTTTGACGCATCCGCCATCAAATCTTTTTTATTATCCGTATTTATTTCTCAATATGGTTAGAGTTGAAGATGCCATTGTGGCCAGACTTGAATCGCATGGCCATAAATTTGAGATCTTCGTTGATCCTGACGCAACTGAAAGGATCAAGGAGGGAAAGGTTGACCTAGCCAACGATGTCGCACTTGATGAGATTTACAAGGATGCAAGAAAAGGAGAAAAGGCTGGGGAGGAATCCCTGAAGGAAGTCTTCAAAACCACTGATATCTCTGAAATAATCATCGAGATTGTAAGGAAAGGACAAATTCAGCTTACCACTGAGCAGAGACACCAGATGACAGAGAGGAAGAGGAAACAGATTATCGAGACCATTGCAAGGGAATCAATAAATCCACAGACCAACGCCCCTCATCCTGCCGCCAGAATCTCTCAGGCACTTGACGAAACAAAAATTCACGTGGACCCGTTCAAGAGTGTAGGGGAACAGGTACAGATAGTCCTGAAGGCACTTAAGCCGCTCCTGCCAATAAGGATGGAAAAGACAAAGCTCGCTGTCAAACTCACAGGAGACGCCTATGGGAAAGTCTATGGCGAGATAGCCAGAGGAGGCTACCTGGTGAAAGAGGAGTGGGCCAAGGACGGTTCATGGATTGGACTGCTGGAAGTCCCCGCAGGTCTAGCGGGAGATATAATGGGTGCCCTTAGCAGAAGAGGGCAGGATAACATTGAGATCAAGGTTATAAAAGCAAAATAACCTGATTTTCCTAAAGTAATCCTGCCAATATTATCAGAATTTTTGGATACGGAAAGACTAAATATTCCTTAAATATGGAATGCCGAGAAGAAAAAGTGTATCAAGCCAGATTCCTCTAGCAGCAAGAGGAAAGTGGAAACAGGAAACAGCTTATCGGTTTCCGGTCTTAATAGCACTGTTCAAACAGCAACAGGGGAATTAAGCTTGAGATTTCGAAGGTGAATTAATGTCAGAAACAAAACAGATAGTTATGCCAGGTGACCCACTTGAAGAGGGCCTTGGCAAGCCAAGGAATGGAGTATACAAATGTGGTGAGAACCAGTTCTGTTCCTCATTTTTCGGTATTGTTCAGGTTAGCGACCAATTCGTGGACGTGGTCCCATTTTCGGGGCCGTACTACCCAAGGAGAGGGGATAAGGTTATTGGGAAGGTCATAGAAGTCGGGCCATCTATGTGGATAGTGGATATCAACTCTCCATACAATTCGTTGCTGCACATGAACGATACACCGTGGAGAACAAATTCAGGTGACCTCATGAAATACCTTGGTCCAGGGGACTACATATACTCCAAGGTAATGACTCTCAACGAAATTAAGGAGAGCTGGCTTACCCTCAAGGATGTAGGTCTGAGAAAACTTGAAGGCGGGCATATAACAATGATTCCTGCTCCAAAGGTGCCGAGGATCATTGGTAAGGGCGGCTCCATGGTTAACATGATCAAGGACAGCACTGAAACAAGAATAGTGGTGGGCCAAAATGGTCTAATATGGATAGACGGAAGTCCTGACAACGTGATGGTAGCAATAAAGGCCATCAAGATGGTGGAGAAGGAAGCGCACACAACAGGGCTCACTGACAGAATTCAGAGCTATCTTAAAGAACTGAAAGGTGAATAAATGGGAACAGCAAGCGATATAAAGCTACTTGACAAGAATGGTCTCAGGCTCGATGGCAGGTCGCCAACAGAATTGAGGCCTCTGAAAATTGAAACAGATGTGCTTGACAGGGCTGACGGCTCAGCTTTCATAGAGTGGGGAGGCAACAAGATACTTGTTGCAGTTTACGGCCCCAGGGAAGCATACCCAAAGCACACACAGGACATTGAGAAGGCCATAATCAAGGCCAGATATAACATGTCGGCATTCTCAGTGGATGAGAGAAAAAGGCCAGGACCTGACAGAAGGTCTGTTGAGATTTCGAAGGTAATTTCGGAAGCACTTCAGAATGCAGTAATGGTTGAACAGTTTCCAAGGGCACAGATTGATGTGTTCATCGAAGTCCTCCAGGCAGATGCAGGAACCAGAATTGCAGGCTTGACTGCGGCTTCAGTTGCACTGGCATCTGCAGGTATCCCCATGAGGGATCTTGTTGTAGGATGTACTGCCGGAAAAATTGAAGGGCAGATTGTTCTCGATCTTGGAAAGGAAGAGGACAACTTTGGCCAGGCCGATCTCCCAATGGGAATACTGGCACAATCAGGTAAAGTCGTTCTTATGCAGATGGATGGAGACCTGACTGTAGATGAGTTTGACAAGGCAACAGAGATGATTCTTGATGCCATAAAGAGAATAAATGCGATTCAACGGGAGGCACTTGCCGGGAAGTTTATCGCACTTGCACTTGAAAGAGGTGGTGAGTAATGCCGAGAGACGAGGCAGGAATCCTTTCTGAAATCAAGAGAGATTACATACTTAGCAAGCTGAAAGAGGGCAAGAGGGCCGACGGAAGAGGGCCAAAAGACTACAGGGATATTGAAATCCAGACAAACTACGTTCCGAGGGCAGCAGGTTCTGCACTTGTGAAGCTTGGAAAGACCAAGATAGTAGCAGGAATCAAGATCGAGTCAGGAGAACCATTTCCGGATACCCCTAACCAGGGAGTTCTTACAACCAATGTGGAACTACTTCCAATGGCATTTCCAACATTTGAGTCCGGCCCCCCAAATGAAACTTCAATAGAAATAGCAAGAGTTGTGGACAGAGGTATCAGGGAAAGCAAGATGATTGACCTCCAGAAACTGGTCATAGAACCAGGAAAGAAGGTATGGATAGTTTTCATCGATATCGACGTAATTGATTACGACGGAAACCTAATTGACGCCTGCACACTGGGCACTCTATCTGCACTAAAGTCCGCAGTTGTTCCAGGTTCAAAAGAGGGTGGCAAAGACTTCCCGCTTCCAATCACAACCGTACCTATTGCGGTTACAATGGTGAAGATTGGAGACGAAATTGTGTGTGATCCAACAGTTGAGGAAGAACAGCTCTCCAGTGCCAGGATAACTGTGTCAATAAGTGAAGATGGACATATCAGGGCCATGCAGAAAGGAGACTCAGGCTCATTCACAATGGATGAAATAAGAAAAGCTATAAAGTTGTCAAGCGATACTGGAAAACAAATTCGCAAGAAATATCTTCAGTGATAAATATGTCCAAGAGAACAGTTAAAGTTGGTGCAGCGGGTCGATTCGGACCAAGATACGGGGTTACAGTCAGAAAAGCGTGGAATGAAATATACAAACAGAAAATTGCTTATTACAACTGCCCCTCCTGCAACAAGAAAAAAGTGAAAAGAGTCTCTGCAGGCATATGGCAATGCAGACACTGCGAATACAAATTCGCAGGAGGCTCATACACTCCTGAAAGGTCCAGAGTTATCGCAGCCACCGAGGAAACACAAAATGTATAAATGCATTAGATGTGGCAGGCCGCTGGAAAAATCCTTCGGAACAGCAGAAATAGAATGTGAATGCGGTTCCAGGGTATTTATCAAGGAAAGGCCAAGTATAGAGAAAGTAATAGTCGCGAGATAATGGTAACAGATACCCCAAGGGATTTAGAAAATCCTGGTGTATGTATCCGGTGCTTTGGACGTTCATTCGCCAAACTGGGTACTGGAATTTCGAATCCTGAGAGGGGTGAAACTTTTTTTCAACAATACGAGCAGACCTTTACAAATGCAGGTTTTCACATAACTGAGGAAGATTCCTGCCAGATCTGCCACGGGGTTTTCCTAAGGCTCAATGATTATGCCGAGGAACTGGCAATACAGGCCAGAGGAATAGAGTTCTCAACATTTCTGGTTGGTTCAAAATTTCCTGAGAAAGCAATAGAACTGGAAGAGACCCTTCAATCCACCATGGGGACAGAGGGAGAACCATTGAAGAGGGAATTCAACAGGGAACTCGGTAAAATCATAGCAGACTCAATGGGAAAGGAGGCTGATTTCAAGGAACCTGATCTCAATATAGTGGTGGATCTCAATTTTGATTCTTTCAGGCTGAAATCTAAAAATCTCTTCGTGTACGGCATTTACAGGAAAAAGAGGCGGGATATACCACAGACAAGGTGGATTCACAAGAAAGACATTGAGGAATCAATAGAAACAATAATAGGGGACAGGCTTAACACCCTCACTAAGGGGAAGAACTATTTTCTGCATGGTGCAGGAAGGGAGGACGTGGATGTGATGATGCTTGGCAATGGAAGGGAATTCATCATAGAGTCAATGGAGCCGCGGGTCAGGTCAATTGATCTTGAAGGCCTAAAGATGTCAATAAACCAGTCGGACCTTGGGGTTGAGGTGGACGGTCTCTGTTTTGTCAACAAATCAGAAGTGGCTGCATTAAAGGCACAAACACCAGACAAGAGTTACCGTGTAACGGTTAAGGCACTCACGGATATAGATGAAAACAGACTGACGGGAGCATCCGGAGAACTAACTGGAAAACATATTTATCAAAGGACACCATTAAGGGTATCTACCAGAAGATCTGATCTCGTAAGGGACAAACAGATAAAGTCAATGGTTGTGGAAGAGGTTTCCGGTTTAACAGCTGTGTTAAATGTGCGCGCTGAAGCAGGAACATACATCAAGGAACTGATCCATGGCGATCAGGGAAGAACCAAACCAAGCTTATCTGAACAATACGGGGAACAACTATCCGTAGAATCCCTTGATGTTATCTGGATCCACAGGAGTGGTGAATAAATGGTTAAAATGTCACACGGCCCAAGAGCGGGCTCTAGAATGAAAATGACAAAACGTGTCAAGGATAAGGGACTTCCAGCGGTTACTAGATTCTTTAAGACCTTTGAAGTCGGAGATCTCGCAGCTGTTAACATTGAACCATCTATACATGCTGGAATGCCCCATCACGGTTTTCAGGGACTTACCGGGAGAATTACAGGCAAGCAGGGAGAATGTTACTTACTTACTGTAAAAGTGGGCGGAGTAAGCAAAAAAGTTCTGGCTGGTCCGGTTCATCTAAGGAAAATAGATGGTAGATAATGAAAAGTAAATTTATTACAATTCCAGAAGCATTCGACATCCTCACGAAGAAGACAGAGCACGATGAGACTGAAGCAGAGAATCTAGGATATTGTGAAGCTTTCCTGAAGATGAAGGGAAAGGACGCAAAGAAACTGGTCTCCGAAATCAGCAAGAATTTTAAACTTCCTGAAAAAGTCGCAGTCAAACTTGTAGATCTGGTTCCCAAGAGCCGGGAAGAAGTGACAAGTGTCCTCTCCAGTTACAGTATTTTACTGTCTGAGGAAGATTTAAATAGCCTCGTTAGCTATTTCACAAGCGAGTAAGGCGGGGAGGCTTTGATTTTTGGAAGAATATGCATATGTTCTAGATTACCTGCCGCAGGGCAGGGCAGATGATAAGAGTTACCATAAGACTGCTATAGCGCTCGCTGTAGGCGAAACCGAGTTTAAACTCCTTGAGATTATACCAAAAACAAATGCGATAATAACCATAGGAGACAGGATTTATATCGGGAAAGATCAGGAGAAAAGGGACAAGGTAATGTCCGTTAAAAGGAGGATATCTTATTCCGACCTGACAAACGCTGCAGCTAATGAACTTCCGTTCACACTGGAGACTATTATAAACAAGAGAGAGCCTGATTTTATAAAGTTCTTCAATGAAGCAGAGTCCATTTCAACCAGAATGCACTCCCTTGAACTCCTGCCTGGTCTAGGCAACAAGACAATGTGGAGTATACTGGATGAAAGGAAGAAAAAGCCATTCTCGAGCTTCAATGATCTTACCGAAAGAGTCAAAACGGTGCATAATCCACAGAAGATGCTTGCCGGCAGAATAGCTGTTGAATTGCAGGAAAGATACGAGAAACACAAACTCTTCGTGGCGAGATAATGCCTGAGCCTTCCAGGCTTTTTTCAAAGAAATACGGTCAGGTTCTCCTGAAAAACCTGAAAGTTGCAAGATTCGAGGTATCTGCACTGGATTTACCTGAAGGTGCAAGTGTCCTTGAAATTGGACCTGGTCCCGGAACCTTGACAGAGTTGCTCCTCGAGTCAGGTTACAATGTCACTGCGGTTGAGGCGGATCACAGGTTCGCCGACGAGCTCGCATACAGGTTCAGGGATAGTATTGCCACTGGATCACTCAAAATAGTCAAGGGTGATTTTCTCGAGATTGAGCCAGAGCCATATGAGGGGATTATAGGAAATGTTCCCTACCAGATTTCATCAGAAATTGTATTCAGGCTTGGTTGCTACAGCTTCACAAAAGCTGTTCTGATGTTCCAGAGGGAATTTTGCCAGAGGCTGGTTGCAAAGGCAGGAAGCAAGGATTATTCCCGGCTCAGCGTAAATGCACAGCTGAGGTTCAGTGTCAGGATAATTGCCAAAGTCTCTCGAAACTCATTCTTCCCGGTCCCGGAAGTTGATTCGGCTGTGGTTGAACTTAGGCCAAGAGGGGAATTCCCGGAAGAAAGTATTCTGGCTGCGGATGAGACGTTGAGGAAACTTTTCTCATCGAGAAGGAAAAAAATATCCACAATACTGGCAGGAATAGACCAGAAATTTGCAGAAAAAAGGGTTGGAGAAATATCTCCGGAAGACCTTTATGAAATGGTCAGCAAATATATGTCTAGTTAGTCTTCTCGCCAGACTGTTTTGCCTTCTTTGCGATCTCATCCAGGCCTATTGCGGATAAAGGATCGCTCACGCCAACCGGTGGGGTGTTAGCAGGTATCATCATAAGAGTTCCCTTGCCCTCAAGACCAATTTCATAAAGTATATTCATCCATCTGAGCTGGAATGCTGTTGGGTTGTGCGTGTACTGGTTAGCGGCCTCAACCATCTTTTGAGCTGCCTCGACCTCAGCCAGTGCAAGTGTAACCCTTGATCTTCTTTCCCTCTCGGCTGAAGCCTGTCTGGACATGGCCTCCTGCAGATTCTGTGGAACAATCACATCTCTGATCTCCACAGAGGATACCTTGATTCCCCAGTTCTCTGTTTTCTCATCTATGATCTCTCTGGCAGCCTCGCCTATTTTCTCCCTTTCTGAAAGGACCTCATCAAAAGAGCTTTTTCCAAGAACCTCTCTGAGGGTAGTCTGAGCGGAGAAGTTTGTTGCTGCACCGTAGTTTTCAACATTTAGGACTGCTTTCTGTGGATCAACAATCTGGAAATACATGACAGCGTCCACGTTAATTGGGACATTGTCCTTCGTGAAGGTACTCTCTGTTTTGAAGGAGACTACCTGAATTCTTGTTGACAATATGGATGAAACCCTGCTCACAATTGGCCAGACATAGATGACACCAGGTCCCTTTATCTGGGAAAATCTTCCAAGTGTGAACACTGCTCCCCTTTCCCACTCCTTGAGGATGTGAAGTCCTGATAAGAGGATAAACACAATGATCAAGAACACTATAATCAGAGTAATATCTAAAGTGCTCATAGAAATCAAATTATATGAGTGGTATTAAACTATTGTGAAGCATTTGGACATACGTACTCCAACCATTCTGGAATGCAGTGTATATTTCTGCAACGGGAATGGACATATGTTTAAATGTCGCACACAATAATGGAAGGGTAGTCCATGGATTTCAGAGCACAGATAGTTTCCTGGGAAGATATTGAAAACTGGTGCAGCACAATCAGAAACAAAGTGGTAGAAAACTTCTCCCCCGAAGTAATAATCGGGCTGTCAAGAGGAGGTCTTGTTCCTGCAAGGATACTCTCAGACTCATTGTGGATAAAGGATCTTCTTTCAATCAAGACAGAGCACTGGGGCATAACCGCTACAAAGAGCGGTGAAGCGGTTCTCAATGATCCGGGAAAACTGAACCTGAAAGGAAAGAGAGTGCTGGTTGTGGACGATATAACTGACACAGGACAGAGCATGAAGCTTGCATATGACTTCGTGAAATCTCAGGAACCCATGGAAGTCAGAACCGCCACTATGCTACACATTACAAGGTCTGAATTTGTTCCTGATTACTATGGCGAGGAGATATCACAGGAGAAATGGACATGGTTCATATTCCCTTGGAATGTTTATGAGGACCTTGACAACCTTCTTTCTAAGACCCTCGAGAACAAACTTGATGTACCAGGTGTAAAGAATCTCCTGAAGGAACATTATGATCTTTCAATATCGGATTCACACCTTGAAAAGGTCCTCAAAGACTTTGCCAAATCCGGTAAAATCGCTCATGAATCCAATCTTTTCTTTAAAAAGTGATGAGTAAAATCAATAGATAAGGGTTCCACACTCTTCATTTATCAATTTGCCCGCATTGTCCAGGGAACCTATTAATGCCTTCTTCCCACTCCTTTTAACAAATTCCGTGGCGGCCCTAACTTTCGGCCCCATGCTTCCTGAGGGGAAGTTGTCTGAAAGGAACTCTCTTTCCAGTTCTACTCCTTCGATTGAATGGATAAGCTCCTGTTTTTCTGTTCCATAATGCCTGTAAACGCCGTCAACGTCTGTAAGGATAACGAACTTGTCCACTTCCAGTATGGAGGCAAGAAGAGATGAGGCAAGATCCTTGTCTATGACTGCGTCCACTCCTTCGTAGCCATTCGATGTTTTAACTACAGGAATTCCTCCTCCGCCCACACAAATGGGCATGAACCCGTCGTTTAGCATATTGAAAATAATGTTTCGCTCGAGAATATCCACTGGAACGGGTGAAGGAACCAGCCTCCTGAATCCCTTTCCATTTTCGCTCTTCATTTTCCAGGCCTTCTCCTTTTCAAGTATCCGGGCAGCTGCAGCGTCGTAGTATGGCCCTATCGGTTTGGTGGGGTTGTTGAATGCAGGATCGCTGCCATCAACTACTGTGCGTGTTATTATTACTGACCCATCTTTTCCGATTCCCCTCTTCTGGCGCACTGTATCGTAGGCGCCAAGGAGGATCTCCCCGATAAGGCCCTGAGACATCGCACCGCATGAATGCAGAGGAAGTGGCGGGACATTTGTTGAAGCATTCTCATTCTGGAGAAGAATGTTGCCAACCTGTGGGCCGTTTCCATGGGTTATGATCACATTATGGTCAGCTATCACATCGGCAATTTTCTGGAATGTTTCACTTGCTCTTCGCAACTGGGAATCAAAAGTACCCTGGTCTCCGCTTCTGAGAAGGGCATTTCCTCCAAAGGCAATAAGAATCTTCTTCATGCAATCACCAGAAAGAGGTACGATGATTTCAATGGAGTATTTAACGAAATAGGCTGTGTGATTCAGCAGAAAATATTGAAAATAAAGTTTCTTTGGAACGTGAAGAATATAATGATCAGATGTAAGACCGAACCTGTCCTGAATAAGAATATTCAGTCTCATAGAAAAGAAAATCACCAATGAAACCATTTCCCTGCATGAAACTGGTTATTGCTCATACGCCTGACCCTGATGATTCGTTCATGTTCTACGGAATGTTCGAAAAAAAGATACCATGTGCATTCGAATATGATCAGGTCGTAAAGGATATTGAAACATTGAACAAAGAGGCCCCTCAGGAACTCTACGATGTTACAGCAATTTCGGCCAATGGATACGCCTTTGTTCATGACAAATACTTCCTTACCACTTCCGGAGCCAGCTTTGGTTTAAGTTATGGTCCCGCAGTGGTTGCCAAGAAAGAAGTGGACCTTTCTGACGCGGTTGTTGCAGTCCCTGGAAAATACACTTCTGCATATCTGCTATACCGGATGTTTGCACCGGAACCCAAGGAATTCAGGGAAGTCAGGTTTGACAAAATACCTGATGCTGTGCAGTCAGGAGAGGTTGATGCGGGAATTCTTATCCACGATGAGCAATTGACATTCCAGGACAAGGGCCTCATAAAGGTACTTGATCTTTATGAGGAATGGAAGAAGTATGCAGGAGACCTGCCAATACCACTTGGTTTCAATGCCATTAAAAAGTCACTTGGCAAGGAAGCAGCAATGAAATACAAGGCCGATTTTGAAAATTCCATCAAGTATTCAATGGAGAATGAAGACGACGCAGTCAGGTATTCATTGAAATACGCAAGATACGCAGACATGGAACTTGAGAGGAAATTCATCAGGATGTATGTAAACCCGCTCTCCATAGACTTCGGGGAAAGAGGAAGGAAGGCTCTTGATCTTTATTACAGCAGGGCTTTCAAGATGAATCTCCTGAAGCCATTTCAACTTGAAATAATCTAAATAAACCTCAGGAGAAGGGCAGTTGCAATAAGCACTGCCCCGATGAGGTAATCAATATATTTTGGCGGAACTTTCGATATTGCCTTTCCAAGGCTTTTGTCAGCCAGTACAACCATTGCAGTGAGTGAAACTGCACTGGATAACGTGAAAACAATGAGGATGACAGATATCTGTATATTAGTGAGAGATGCTGCTGAAACAACAATGGGCATCAGAGACAGATCAGGAAAGGCGCTCAATGAAATAACCGTTTTTTCCGTTACGGCTGAAGCTGTATGCTCCGCCTCCCGATAGCCGTTCACTATGAAATATATGCCAATAACTATGAGGAGAACCTGGCCTAAAATGATCAGGTCACCTATATAGTCGTGAATGAGGACAAGGCCCGCATAGAATATTGCCAGAGCCACGATGATAGAAGTTCCAGCATGAGAAAGCCCCAAGGTAGCAGCCAGTGAATACGTTCTTGGTTTGGAATAGGATCTGGCGGATGAAATAACTGTAAGGGGAAGCCAGTGGTCTGGAGCTAGCATGTGGAATGAAGAAACAAGAAGTGCAACAGTTAGCAGGATTATGAACTGGCTCATCTATAACCCCTATCGTTTCAATTTAAATTGTTTTCCTGTTTTTCTAAACCCATAAAGTGAATCACCAATGGCACTATTTTGCCAATAAGCAGAAATTTAAAACTTTGCCGCGCATTAATGCATGATTGAAATGACATCTCTGCAGTGGGTAAAGGATGAAGTAAATGAAATGAAGGAAGCAGGGAGATTTGTTCCCATTAAGATTCTACAGTCACCTCAGGGCGCCTGGGTAAAGATAGAAGGAAACAGGGTGCTGAATATGTGCTCCAATAACTATCTCGGTCTTGCAAACCATCCGGAAGTCAAGAAAGCAGCCATTGAAGCCATTGAAGAATTCGGCGTAGGTGCCGGAGCAGTCAGATCCATAGCAGGAACCAATGAACTTCACCAGAAACTAGAGGAAAAAGTTGCCAGATTCAAGCACATGGAAGCTTCTCTTGTTTATCAGGGCGGACTCCTCGCCAATTCAGGAACTATCCCGTCCATTGTTGGCAAACCAGATCTTGTTCTGAGTGAGGAACTCAACCATGCCAGCATCATCGATGGCGTCAGGCTAAGCTCGGCTCAGAGGGGTGTTTTCAAGCATCTCGACATGGATGACCTCAAGGCAAAACTCACTGAAAACAAGGGCAAGTACAGGAGGACGCTTGTAATCACAGACGGGGTTTTCAGTATGGATGGAGATATTGCGCCTCTTCCGGAAATCGTCGAGCTTTCAGAAAAATATGGCGCGATGAGTTATGTTGACGATGCCCATGGTGAAGGAGTGCTTGGTGACCATGGAAGAGGGATATGCGATCACTTCAACCTCTCAAGCAGAATAGATGTGGAAATGGGTACATTTTCCAAGGCTATTGGTTCAATGGGAGGCTTTGTTGCAGGATCATCTGAACTGATTGAATACCTCAAGAGAAAAGCAAGACCATTCCTGTTCAGCAGTGGTTTGAACCCAGGAGATACAGCAGCTGTGCTGAAGGCAATAGATATAATGGAGAAGGATGACACCTACCTGAAGAAGCTCTGGGATAATGCCTCAATGCTGAGAAGCAAACTGAATGATGCAGGCTTCGACACTGGCAGTACCAAGACGCCAATAACGCCTGTCATGATAGGGGATGAAAAGAAAACTCTTGAATTGAGCCAGTTGTTGTACTCGGAGGAAAAGGTGTTCGCTTCGCCGATTGTCTACCCGACTGTAGCCCAGGGAACTGCCAGAATTCGGCTGATGCCTTCTGCAGTTCATTCAAAGGAAGATATTGACTACGCAGTTGAAGCGTTTACTAAGGCTGGCAGGAAACTTGGCATCCTGAAATAAGAAAGTGCAATTCTCCATTTTTTCCTTTTTTTAAAGTCTCAAATACTAATTTGCCATCCTGTAATTCATGTGTGAATTTTGCAAACTTGACATTGGAACACCCACATGTGACTGCGAGTGCCAGATTGAGCAGGGTGAGAAATTCTGCCCTGAGTGCCAGCATGAACTGTTGAGTTCCCCTTCTAAAGTATAAGGGCACAAAGGGCAAAGATACACGCAAACTAGTTTGAAATTTATTCATTGTACTGAAAAGGCCAGGTTCAGTGAAAAGTTAAATTCGAAAGGCAAGTTGTTGTAAAATTGAATTCAGGAAGCAGTCTTGTCAGGATCCCGAATATAGGATCAAAAGTTTACACCTTCAAGGAGGAACTTCGGACGGGGCGTGTCATAGAGAGACCAAATCGATTTCTTGTGAATATTGAATCAGATGAAGGTGATTTGAAGTGCCATCTTCATGATCCGGGACGGCTGAAGGAGCTCATATTCAAGGGAAACAGCATCAAGTACAGGCCATCCAACGGAATAAAAACAAATCATTCCATAACCGCAGCCCTTGATGGTGGCCAGTGGATTCTCACGGATACAAGAATACATTCGGAAATAGCATCGGTTTTCTTGCCTGAAAATGTGGAGAGAGAGGTAAAGGTCGGCAATCACAGGATGGATTTCAGATACGATGACACACTGATAGAGGTTAAGGGATGCACCATGATGCGTGGTGATATTGCAACCTTTCCTGATGCCCCAACAATCAGGGGAAGGGAGCACCTCGAGTTGCTTAGGAATCACGTGAACGATGGGAAGGGTGCCTTACTCATTATCCTTACCTTCCGTGGAAATGCAAAAGGATTCACCCCAAACGGCGACACAGATCCGGCCTTTGCTAAAGAGTTCAGACTCGCACTGGAATCCGGAGTCGAGTGTTTCATTCCAAAATTTTCCTTTGAAGATGGCGAGATAGTATATCGTGGTGAGATCAACCCTATCTGTTAAAATTCCTCATGATGCTTTACTTGAAGACCTTAAAATTACTGGGTCTAAAACATTCTCGCCCGGATGTGGTAAAATTCATCTGTTTAGCCCTGCCAAACAAAACGGTTTTATCTAACTCTTGTATCTACAAGCCCGAACACTCTTGCAGTTAAAGAAAGGAACCGGACAACGCATAATTTTAGTTCCGGGGAGCCTATTTTCGGGAGTTGTTTTTAAAAATTACCAAACGCTGATTTCAATGACATACAATCTATGGAGTGTAACCACTAAAAGAAAAGTAAAGGAGGCGAGCCTATGAACAGATACCTGATATTGGAAGATGGAACGGTTCTGAAAGGAATAGGCTTTGGTTATCTTGGAGAATCCTATGGGGAGATAGTTTTTACAACCTCCATGACAGGTTATCTGGAGTCAATAACTGATCCGTCTTACCGCAACCAGATCCTGACTTTCGCCAGCCCTACTATTGCCAACTATCCACTTTCCATGGGTTCTTTTGAAAGCGACGAGGTTCAGGTCTCAGGCATCGTAACCAGGGATGCTCATGCCCAACTGATGATTGATGACAGCTGGCTTGAGTTCAACTCACTTCTTGAAGAAAACAAAGTCCCGGGACTCGACCTTGTGGATACGCGTTACCTGGTCAGAAAGATAAGGGAGAAAGGAGTAATGCGTGCATACATATCTTCGGAAAATGTTGTTCCGGACAGTTTCCCGGATCCAATGGACGAGGACGTGGTATCAAAGGTAACCTGCACTAAGGAATACACTGTGGAATCAGGGAAGAAGAAGAACCTGCTTTTCATAGATGTTGGCGCAAAGAAGAGCCTCGTTAAGGAGATGGCAGGAGTTGCAAACCTTCACGTAGTTCCATACAACACAGACTTCGACAAGTTGGGAAATTACGACGGCATTTTTATTTCAAATGGGCCAGGTGATCCTTCCCACAAATCACTGAACGGTATTACTGAATTCCTCAGGGAAAAATCGAGCGAAGTGCCCATATATGGGGTATGTCTCGGGCATCAGCTCATCTCTATTGCAATGGGTGGAAAGACCCTCAAAATGAAGTTTGGTCATCGAGGATCTAACCACGCCGTGACAGATGGCAGGAAGATATACATCACTTCACATAACCACGGCTATGCGGTTGACCCTGATTCACTCAACAAAACCGGCCTAAAAGTGGTTCAATGGGATGTAAATGATAAGGGTGTGGAAATGGTGAAACATCAGGACCTGCACATCTTCAGTGTTCAGTACCATCCCGAAGCATCTCCCGGTCCACACGACTCAAGATGGTTTTTTGATATGGTGAAACAAGACCTGGAGGGACAGTAATGCCCCTTGATGCAACAATCAGGAAAGTACTTGTTATAGGATCCGGCCCGGTGGTTATCGGGCAGGCGGCAGAGTTTGATTACGCCGGTTCCCAGGCTTGCCTTTCCCTGAGGGAGGAGGGAATCGAAGTTGTGCTCCTCAATTCAAACCCTGCAACAATTCAGACAGACCACAACGTAGCTGATAAAATTTACATTGAGCCAATTTCAGTGGAGGCTGTTGAACGAATTGCCCTCAAAGAAAAGGTTGATTCAATACTCCCCACAATGGGTGGGCAGACTGCACTGAACCTGGCACTGAAGCTAAAACGCGGCGGGGTCATAGACAGGCATTCCCTGAGGATAATCGGAACTCCAGTGGAA
The DNA here is from genome assembly GCA_046705365.1 of Thermoplasmataceae archaeon. Classification (GTDB taxonomy): domain Archaea; phylum Thermoplasmatota; class Thermoplasmata; order Thermoplasmatales; family Thermoplasmataceae; genus JAJZOM01. Next base: position 19,135 of record JBJKQM010000023.1, on the reverse strand, counting down.
ACCATAGATACGGCTGAAGACCGTGAAAAATTCCACAAGCTCATGGAAGACATCGGGGAGCCTGTTGCTCCGTCCGCCAGGTTAACTATTGGCAACTACAGGGAAGAACTTCCAAAACTTGACATTTATCCACTCATCGTGAGAACATCTTTCTCTCTTGGCGGTTCCGGCGGAAAGATTCTCAGATCAAAGGAGGAACTGCAGGTACTGGCAGACGAATTTTTCAGGATCTATCCTGAAGAGGTCCTTGAACTCGAAAAATCGCTCGAGGGTCTAATGGAAATAGAGTATGAGGTTATAAGAGACAACGAGGGCAACTGTATCACCATTTGTAACATGGAAAACCTCGATCCTATGGGTGTACATACGGGAGAAAGCATTGTGGTGACCCCATCGCAGACCTTGAGCGACCGGGAATATCACTTCCTGAGGGATTCAGCAATCAAGGTGATTTCATCTCTCGGAATCAGGGGTGCATGCAACATTCAGTTCGCACTGGACCAGAAAACTGATGACTACTACATAGTAGAAGTGAATCCAAGAACTTCCAGATCTTCAGCCCTTGCCTCAAAAGCAAGTGGTTATCCCATCGCCAGGACATCAAGCAAAATTGCAGTTGGATACAATCTCAACGAAATCATAAACCCCATCACAAAGAACACGTACGCAGCATATGAACCATCACTGGATTATGTCACTGTAAAAATACCGAGGTGGCCTTTTGACAAGTTCGAGGTTGAAAGAAGGATAGGAGTCCAGATGAAATCCATTGGAGAAGTAATGGGTATCGGAAGGACATTCGAGGAGGCATTCTTCAAGGCGCTAGCTTCCCTTGAAACCAATGAGTCAAGAAAAATAAGGCTGGGAATTAACGACGAAAATCTCGAACAACTCATTAGCACACCATCAGACCTAAGAGTTTATGCAATAATTGAGGCTCTTCTCAGAAAATGGGATCCTGAAAAAGTGTGCAATATTTCAGGATACGGCATCTATTTCATAGAAAAATTGAAAAATGTGGCAGACAGGATATCTGATCTCAGGACAGGAGAAATGCCGGCAAACCTAAGGGAACTAAAGGAAATAGGAATTCCGGATTCTATAATTTCAACCTTTACAGGAATATCTGAAGTAGACATCCTCAGGAAACGAAACGAACTGGGAATAAAGCCTGTGTTCAAGGCAATCGACACCTGCTCCGGGGAGTTCAATGCAGAGACGCCTTATCTTTACTCGACCTATGACATGGAATCAGAATTCCTTGGCGGAGTTGATGAAACTCCCACAGTAATAGTTCTCGGTTCAGGCCCAAACAGAATATCACAGGGGCTTGAATTCGACTATGGCTCTGTGAAAGCTGTTCTGAAACTCAGAAAGGAGGGCTACAGGACTGTGATGGTCAACTGTAATCCTGAGACGGTGTCTACAGATTTTGATGTTTCAGATGTCCTTTATTTTGAGCCCCTTACCCTTGAGCACATTTCAAACATTATTGGAAGGGAGTCCCCGTGCAAGCTTATTATACAGTTTTCCGGACAGACAGGCCAGAATCTCGCAATGGAGCTAAAGGAGGTATTCGGGCAGGATATATTCCTTGGAACCAGGCCGGACAGTATTGAAGCCATAGAGGACAGGAAGAAATTTGCAGAAGCACTTAACCAGTATGGAATAAAGCAACCTGAATTTGTAACAGTCACAAACCTTCAGGAAGCGATAAATGCCATTGAAAGAACTCCATTGCCGGTTATTGTGAGAAGCAGTTTCATAATTGGCGGCAGAGCCATGGATATAATAAATGAGAGGGAAGAAGTCTATGGGAGAGTAGCTGCCCTACTGCAGGAGAGACCGGGATTTCCAGTGCTGCTGAGCAGGTATGTGGAGGATGCCACTGAGATAGACGTGGATTTTGTTTCCAATGGGGCCAAGGCAGTCATAAGTGGAATATGTGTCCATATTGAGGAGGCTGGCACCCACTCCGGTGATGCTACAATGATAATGGGCCCGGAGTTCCCTGATAAAAAGCTCCATGCGAGAATAGTTGAACTTGTCAACAAATTCACTGAAAAATACTCCCTTTCAGGATTCTCAAATCTCCAGCTTGCAGTAAAAGGAGAGGATATGTTTGTCATTGAGCTGAATTCCAGGGCAAGCAGATCGCTGCCGTTTGTGAGCAAAGCGACGGGAATGGACTGGATTTCAGTTGGCATTGAGGCCATGCTCCACAACAAGCTGGATGCGGTAGAATCACCTCCCAGAAATTACTTTGTCAAGGTTCCCGCCTTCCCGTTCAACAGGTTCCTTGATCTTGATGCCATACTGGGGCCTGAAATGAAATCCACGGGAGAAGGCATGTCTGCAGGCTTCACCCTGGAGGAAGCTCTGGGAAAGGCACTCAAGCTCATGAATGTGAATGTTGAAAGCGGGAAGGGTGAAATTATCCTTTCAATCAGCGAGAAGGACAAGCCGTTGCTTAAGAATATTGCCGAATATCTCCATTCACAGGGCCATCATCTTGTGGCTACCCCAGGAACCAGGCATGAACTCTCAGAGTATGGAATAGAATCCACAACAATTTACAAGATGGAGGATGTCAGGGAACCCAGGATTGATGCCTACATCGAGGGCAAAAAACCTGCCTTGATCATCAACACCCCTAACTCACGGTCGGGTTCAATAAAGGATGGGCATCAGATCAGGAGACTTGCAATCAGGAAAAATATCCCGCTCATAACCAACATGAATCTGGCCCAGGCGATGGTTGATTCAATGAAGGCTACAGTCAATACAGACTACAGAGAACTCAGGGAATACTGGTGATTAAAATGAAGTTGAGCCGAGCAAGGGAGACTTTTCCGGAAATATATGAAAGAATAAAGGTCCAGAGCCCTGAACATCACTTTGAATTCAGGGACCCATTCTGGGTACTGATTACGACAATAATGTCACACAGGACAAAGGATGAAGTAACGGATAATGCAGCCCGGAATCTCCACACAAGGTACAGGACATCAAGGAACCTCGCAGATGCAGATTACGAAGAAGTCCTTTCCCTCATCTCCAAAGTGGGTTTCAGCAAGGTCAAGGCACAGAGAGTCATTGATGCCGCAAGAATAATTGAGGAAGATTTTTCAGGAAAAGTGCCGGACACTGTGGAGGAGCTCACTGTAATCCCTGGGGTGGGAAGGAAAACTGCAAACGTTGTTCTGGCAGATGCATTCAGGAAACCCGCAATAGCTGTAGACACCCATGTACACAGGATAAGCAACAGGATAGGATGGTCCAGGACAAAGAATCCGGATGACACAGAGGCAGCTCTTGTAAAGATTATTCCAGAGGAGTACTGGCTTGGGTTCAATCCAATGCTTGTGGAATTCGGGAAAAAGATATGCAAGCCTATAGGGCCAAGATGCGGGGAATGCAGCATATCGGAATTCTGTGACTTCTACGTCGCGAAAATAAAAGGCCAATCAGGAAAAAAGGGAAATTAGGGAATTGATCTATTTCCCTGAGCCGATTTTTTAGCTGATATAATAATTTAAAATAGAAAATTAGAGAGGGGAAGAGGGAAATCTTCTCTTTGCGTCTTCAATTGTTTCAACTACTTTCTGCTTGAACGGGACGAATGTGTCCGGGGATTGCGGGTATTTCTCGTAATGCGCATTCATTTCCTTCATCTTGCCAATAACATAAACAAGATTTGAGAAAGCAGTTATGTTCCTGGCTCCCTTAAGAACCATCCTGAATTTTGATGCAAGGCTCAATTCCGGGACAATACCCAGGGTTATGTCAGAAGCTTCTTTTGTTGTAAGGAAAGTCCTCATTCCATAATTGAGTATATCGTTGTTAAGTGACTGGAGGTATATCCTGAAGACCTCCATCCCTGCCATCTTTTTCCCGTATGCGTTATTGTAATCAACATTGTATTTCCAGAGCCCTCTGGTTGAAGTGTCATTTGCCTCAACTGCAAGCGCGGCATTCTCTCCAGCAAGTATTCCTGAGATAAGGGCGGGTCCGATTCCTCCTGCACTGATGGGGTTTGGCATAACCATGCTGTCTCCAGCACCCATGTATCCATCATAAACCAGGCTCTCCATGTTTCTTCTCACTGCAACTGACCAGATGCCCTTGCCGTTGTTGTTCTTGTTCCAGATTTTCAGATTCTTGAAAAGCGGATTCCATTTCACATACTCATCAATGAGAGTCTGAAGGTTATCCTTCTTCCCAAGTTTAGCGTTCCTTATGTCAAGGCTCTTCTTCTGGACACCGAGCCCAACATTTACTCTGTTTCCACTTTTCGGGAAAACCCAGCCGTATCCGCCAGGTGCCATGACATTGTTAAGGTGGATCAGGGCATTGTCTTTGTCAAAATAAGCCAGATCGTCATGGTCCAGTTCAAATTCGTAGATATACCGTCCAGTGGATTCCACGTCGTCAGTATCAACAGTCCTGTCAACGTATGGGTTTTCAGGCAGGTTTCTGCGGATAACTGTGGAAATTCCAAGGGCGTCTATTACAACCTTGGCTCTGTAAGTGTATTCTTCTTTATTCTTGTCTCTGCCGTAGATTCCCACGACCTTCTTGTCTTCAATTAATGGCCCCTGGACCTCAAACTCACTGATATAATCCGGGCCAGCTTCTTTCGCAATCTGTAGCAGCTTTGCCTCGAATGATGGTCTGTCAAGGGTGTATCCTCTTCCCTCGAACTTGAATTTGGTCGAGAGATCCGGTGAAAGTGCGTATACTCCATCCACTCTCCTGTCCAGTTCCGGCTCTCCAAACTTGACTCCAAGCTTGCTCTCAACAAAATCAATGTGAGAACCAGCCACTGCGTCTCCACAGGTCCATCCCCAGACTGTCTTCTTGCCAACTTCAGCTTCGGGGTTTCTGTCAAGCAATAATACGCGCTTTCCTTTCCTTGCTGCGGAAGCTGCGGCCAAGTTTCCAGCCAGGCCAGCACCGGCAACAATTATATCGTATTCTCCGCCGTCTTTCATGGGAATCTACTACACTCTCTGTATAAACGACGCTATTTAAACATTCTTTAGCAGTTGCCGCTCTACACAGTTCTGTTCATCGGTTTTTATATGTCTGATAAGATGACTTAATATTTACAGTGTAATCAAATTAAAGAAGACTGTTTCCACGTACAGTTTTAAAGTTCTTTTCAATTAACTATAAAAAGGCAGGAGATAGGGGAATTTAAGGCATGGGAACCTTTGATGAAATAGAGGATACAGATGTAGTCATTGCAGGGGCGGGACCTGCTGGATCCTCCGCCGCCCGGCTACTGGCAGAGAACGGACTTGGAGTCGTAATGCTAGAAAGCAAGATGGAGATAGGCTCCCCGGTTATCTGCGCAGATTCTGTCAATCTTCAATTCGAGGAGCTCAGTGAAATTAGAAATGATCCCAGAATTTTCATCAGAGATCTTAACAAATTAAACGTATTGGGGCCTTCCAGGACTAAAAGTTTCAGCCTCAATGCATCATTCACCGAAAAGGATGCTTTCAATTCTATAGTTGAAAGAGACCGCTTGGACAAGGAAATGGCTTCACTTGCATTGATTAACGGTGCCAGACTGCGTATCAGGTCAGAATTGACTGGTGTTGAGGAAGTGGATGACAGGGTTGTGGTAACGTATAGGTCTGGAGGGAAATCCAGGAAATTAAGGGCGCAAATCCTCATAAATGCGACGGGAAATCTTGGCATTCAACCTGAATTATTTGGGAGCGGAAAGATGGAAAGATACAGCTTTTCCTATAACCGAATAATCGTGGAAGAACCCCAGAGGTCTGAAATGCATATGGAAACAAGGGGAAATCTAGGGTATCACTTTTCAAGGTTCCACAATGAACAGAACTCTCTAACGGTCTCCCCTGATATGCCGGGTTGGAGGAGATTCCTCAATGAGAATGACGGAGCCGGTAAAGGACGTACAATAATAGCAGGTTCGGCCACAACCGGTTTGTTAACGGAGCCGAACCCAGGAAACATGATGATTCTGAATGCCGGTTCGAGCGCTGGCCTACATGACCCATTTCTTCTCACAGGATTCAGAGAAGCATTTATCTCAGGCAGAATGGCGGCCCAGTCAGTTATTGAATCCAACAGCAACCAGAAAAATGCAATTAATTTCTATTCAAAGAAAGTTTTATCAGAGCTTGGTCCCGGTATAAAAACCGGTCACATGTTAAGAAAGTTGCTGATGCATGCGTCCAGAGAAAACATTGACAATTTCGTAGATTACCTGTCTGAGTACGAATTCAGTGTAATATCCGCTGCAGAAATCATCAGGGAAACAGGCCTTACAGACTCAGAACTTGAAGTGATGCTGCCAGCCGTTTACTGATCCGTACCTTCAAGGTTATCCAAACCGAAGTTTCCGGATCTTATCTGGTTCTTCATCATTTTCTTGAATCCCCTGTTGCCTTTCATAGCTTTCAGGTTGTTCTTCATGGCTTTGAATTCCCTCAGGAGTCCCCTTATTTCTGTTTCGGGTTTGCCTGAGCCCTTTGATATCCTTGCTATCCTTTTGGCATTTATTTCATCAGGATTTTCAAGCTCGTGGAATGACATGGAGTCCATAATGATCCTGTAGTTGGTTAGTTTGTCCTGGGCAGTTTCAATGGCATTTGGGTCTATCTTGTTGCCTCCCGGCATTTTGGCAAGCGGCAGAGAATCAAACATCTTTCTCATTATGCCCGGTTGTGCGAATTTCTCCCAAATTTCATACATGTCCTTGAGGTTGAATTTACCGGACATGAGTTTATTCATTGATTCTTCCGCTTCCTCTTCTGTTATGTTGGTTTCCTTGAATGCTTCAAGGAGTGTTTCCAGGTCGCCAAGGCCAAGAAGTCTGGAAAGAAATTTCTTTGAATTGAAAATTTCAAGGTCGTCAGGATGTTCTCCAGTTCCTATGAAATAAACTGGTGCATTTATGTCCGAAACAGCGCTCAGTGCTCCTCCGCCTTTACCTGTTCCGTCCATTTTTGTCAGTATGACTCCCGTTATGCCCACAGCTTCATTCATGGTTCTGGCCTGCGGTCCCGCCTGCTGCCCAACAGTTGCGTCTATTACAAGAAGAACCTCGTCGGGTTCGAATGCTTTCTTGATGCCCTTTATTTCGTCAAGGAGTTCATCGTTCAGTGAGTCTCTGCCACTGGTATCAATAATCTTAATCTTCAGATCCTGAAGTTCCTTTAGCCCGTTTTTGATAATTTTGACCGGGTTTTTCTCTCCTTTTTCACCGTAAAAGGGTACGTTGAGTTTCTTCGCAAGCTGCTCCAGCTGGTCATACGCGCCAGCCCGGTGGATATCAGCGGCAATAAGCCCAACACTCAAACCTTTCCTGTGGAAGAACTTTGCAAGCTTCCCGGCTGAAGTGGTTTTGCCCTGCCCATAAAGCCCAACCAGCATGATTGTCTGCTCTTTCAGGGTAAGTTTAGAGTCTTCACCAAGTATTTTCAGGAGTTCTTCATAAACAATCTTGACAAGATAATCCTGGGCAGTCATGCCTGCAGGAGGCTCCTCGTCGTTGGCTCTTTGCTCCAGGGTGGAGGAAAGAGACAAGACCAGTTTTACATAGACATCGGCCTTCAGCCGTGCTCTCTGTACATCTCTGGCTACTTCCTTAATCGTTTCCTTGTCGATGTAGCTCGATCGTGATATCTTGCGCAGAGTTTCGCGCAATGAGCCTGCAAGACCCTCTAGAACCATTATATCACTAAGTAAACATGCATTTTTAAACTATGTGGTTCGAACAGGTCAGTACTCTCTCCACCTGTGCCCGCAGGATTCACATGTATAGAATTTTGTTTCCGGCTCATCTGCGGATCTCGTCTGTTTAAGGAGATAATATGCCCCCATATGCCTGCATTTAGGGCACACTGCATCTGAATCGAGAGGTTCAACACTTTTCTCTTCTTTGATCATAATGACCTCCTTCGCAGTGCTCTTGCTTACTATCTGCCCAGATCCTTTTTCACCGGGCGATTCAGTATAATGGCAGTTACCGCAGACAATCTTTCCTCCAGAAGGAGACATAAGTGAGCCACACTTAGGGCAAAACATCATAGGCATGGAATGTGAGTAATTTTTCAAGGTATAAATAGGTTGAGTAACAGTTCAAATCAACATTTTTATGCCATTCTGCATTTTTTGGATATGGCAGATTATGATGAGGAAATGATTCCTCAAATACTGAAAAATTCAAAAACAGTTGCGGTGGTGGGAATTTCAGATAAACCGGAAAGGGACAGTTACAGGGTCGCAAAGTACCTCAAGAGTGAAGGCTACGATATCCTTCCTGTTAACCCGGTCATAGAATCATGGGATGGGCAAGCAGTATACAAGTCTCTACTGGATATACCAAAGGAAAGGAAGGTTGACATAGTTGATATTTTCAGGAAATCCGAAGCAGTCCTACCCGTGGTTGAAGAAGCGGTTCAACTTTCGCCTTCGGTCGTTTGGATGCAGGAAAGTGTAGTGAACAGGGAAGCGGCTGATCTGGCAAAGAAAAATGGAGCACTTGTTGTAATGGATCGGTGCATGATGAAGGAGCATGCACGTCTGGCCAATCTCTCAAAAGATTAAAGTGTAACTTATCAATCAAAAGGCTGGGCCGGGGTAGCCTAGCCCGGTAAGGCGATAGATTCGAGATCTATTGCTCTTGTAGCTCGGGAGTTCGAATCTCCCCCCCGGCGTCTCCAATTTCCGAATAATTTCAAAAGTCATATATAAGTATTATTACCACTTTGCGACAAATTGAAGCCATTAGTTTATATACTTCGGAATTTTTTATCTATTGTGCAAGGAAAACTGGATAAAAAGGATCTGCAAATCCTAACATATCTCCAGGAACACGGCAGGGATAAGATTTCTGAAATATCCTCCAAACTAGAAATTCCTCGGGCAACAGTTTTTGAGCGAATGGAAAGGCTCAGGAAAGAGGGGTATATCCAGAAATATACAGTGGACCTGGACTACGAAAAGCTTGGCTACTCTATAATGGCATACATTCTCATAGAATATGACTTCAAGTCCGTTATCAGCCAGAGAGAACTGTGCAGAAACCTCTCGAAGCTTGATAATGTTATCTCCGCATCGGTCATCGCTGGGAACTGGGATCTAATGCTTCTTGCAGTTACAAGGAACATGAAGGAACTCTCAGATCTGGTACTTGGCAGATTGAAGGGGATGGAAGGCATAGCACGCACACTTTCGGTTCCAGTATTTGATCACATAAAATAGGCTGCCCCCTCAAAGTGTTATATAATTCATACCGATTGAGGAAGCGAAGCTGGGATAGCCTAGCCTGGTAGGGCGCAGGTCTGGAAAACCTGTTCTCTTAGTAGATCGGGAGTTCAAATCTCCCTCCCAGCGTACTTATAACAATACGCCCTCCTTCCAACACGAGCCTAACTTCAATGGTTCTGCAGCAAACAAACTTCGTGACCTGAGAAATAAAAAAGAGTTGCAGATTTACAAAAGCATCACCCGGTGAACTTCATTTTCAAAACTGAAACTGGAATGATGAAAACTGAGATCTTTTGCAAACTTTAATTCGAAATGATAAACCCCTTTTTTAAGGGGCCACGAAAACGGGAAGATCAGGTTATTGGCATCTCCGAAATTACCTCGTTTGTGCCAATTGTCTTTACATGTTTGGAATACGACTTAACTCTCTCATCGGCTTGAATTAATCACGCGATAAATCGGTGCTCAAGAAAACCTTCAATGATTCTGGACGGATGGAATAGATCCATCTTTGTCAGGATATCATTGACCTAAAAAATACGGGATCAAGGTTCCTGATTACGGAGAAATTGGTTTTTGGGTACTCAAGGTGCAAATGAACCGGTGGTGGATGAGATGAATACTATCACAAAAGCTGACACAGGCAAGGGATTCATGGGAATTTATTTCGGTGGTCTCGCAGGCTGGATAATGGCGATCTGGGACCTTACCATAATGGTGCTATTGGTGGGGCCCATATCTGCACTGTTCTTTCCGGACACAGGAAGGTTAATGGCCATTACGGCAACCATAAGCATATACCTGGCAACCAGTGTATTTCGCTCTGCTGGAGGTTTTATTTTCGGGAGGATCGGTGACATTCTCGGGAGAAGGTACTCAATGGTGATTTCCCTGTTAGGAATTGGGGCTGCATCGGTGTTCACTGGTTTAATACCGACATACTCCCAGGCGGGCTATCTTTCAATAGTTCTATTGATTGTACTGAGGGCTCTTGTAGGACTTTTTGCGGGAGGTGAATATGGAAACAGTGCTGTGATAGTTGTTGAAAATGCACCTGAAGGCAGGAAAGGCATCTGGGGGGCCCTCACACAGATAGGCTTTCCCATTGGGTTTATCATGGCCGCCCTGACTTATCTTGCCGTGCTTTCATATATGGGGACAGGCAACTTTGCCACTCCCTCCTACACAGCAGGTTGGCGAATAGTTCTCTGGGTCGGCGTTATACCTCTTGTGGCTGGGCTGGTGATCAGGCTGGCAATGCCAGAGTCTGAAGTCTGGAAAAATCTGAAGACAAATGGAAGAGTCGAAAAGGCTCCCCTAAGAAATCTTTTTGGAAACAGGGAAACCAGGAATTCCTTTTTCAATGCATGGGTTGGAATGACCGGCTTTGCACTGGCATACTGGCTCACAGCAGGTTTTTTCCCGACACTTCTGCCAGAGTATGCAGGAATAGGATCGCCAGTCAGCCTGTACGTCCTCATGTTTGCACTGGCTTCTTCTCTCTTAGCATACATAATCATAGGTTGGATGAGTGATCGGATTGGAAGCAGGAGATCAATTTACTTCTTTTCTCTCCTGGGAATCGTCTTTTCTGTGCCAATGCTTTACATTTTGCTCCAGCCTTCCTTTGGGTTACTGGTGAAAGCTCTTGCTGCTGCAGTCTTGACATTTACGGTCACCGGGGCCTGGGGCATATTCCCTTCATACCAGTCAGAAAAATTCCCGGCCCCAATCCGCGCAACAGGTGTTGGGTCAACTTTCAACAGCGGCTTCCTGATAGGTGCATGGGGTTCTTCCTTTGCCCTGATACTCGCAGGGTCTGCTTCGGAAACATATCTACTGTGGACTACTAGCGGACTCATAGTCCTGGGGCTCTTGCTTGCTTCAGGTTCCGCTTTGTTTTCAAAGGGTAGCAGCAGGCTCAGGCGTGGCATTGCTGAAACCACAAAGAGAACAGGGAGGAAATGAAATGGTTGGGGGGCGCACCTCCCAGATTATATTTTAACATTCACCGGAAAAATTCCATGTTACCTGCCGTGTTTTATCAATTCAGTGCTGGAATGGTTCATCCTGTGTTTGATTCTTTGATACATTAATGGGCAACTGTATTGTTCTGCCCTGAATTTCATTCCCAGGTTACCGAGTCTGCTATTATTGCTATTTTGTCGACTATTATCTTGCTGCTGCCAGAGTAAGGCATTTTTATCTCCCTCTCTTTGCACACCTCAATCTTTGCATACTCAAGGTAGTAAGTGGAAACTATGCTGAACAAAAAGACAAAATAGCTCACAACCAGCGGGAAATAGATCAGGTAAGCATAGTCAAAATAAAGCTCATCAAATGGTGAAACGTACGCTCCAAAAATTATTATGGCATATATTATGGTTAAGGCAATTATTCTCACCATTCCTTTCCGTCGGTTTCTGCGGTATATGGTAACCTTTACTTCATCGGGTAAGTATTCTTTTCCACCCAGTCTTATGCATTGCGCGGTTACCTCTACCTTCATATTGCATCCACTGAAGTCAGTTTTAGTTAGTTGCCCAATTCAGAGAAATGGGCAGGATAGCCGCCCAGTATCAATAAATGGCAGTTAATTGAATAGTTCTCGTTCATACCAGATTGCATTAACTGCTGAGTCTATATAAATTTTCTAAGTGAATAAAAAGTTCATATGTGCTTTAAACTAAGAGCTCTTTTAAGCTGGTGTACATAAAAAAATAGCCTGATGGTATATATGTGGGAATAATTAATATGAATTATATTTAGACGAATCCCTTCTGGATCAGCTTGTTAATCCTGTTCTCCCAATATCCTCTCCTTGTGCTTACAAGAATAAGAATTGCAGCAGTGATTGCAGACGTGACAAAAATCAGTAATGGAACAATTATGGAAACCATCACAACTATGGTGAATAGAATTATGGGCAGGGCCGGCACAAACTGGGCAAGGCTCATTCTTGTGCTGAGGAAACCCTCATCAGTTATCTGGTAACTACTTACCGAGAAAACGATGAACAGGTAGAGGCCAATGAGCAGTGGATCAAGTATGAGGAACACCAGAGACGACTCAATGGTGTTCTTTACGCCAAAATTGTAGTCTATGAGGCTGACAACAACAAACGGGATGCTTGTAAGTATGGACTGGAAAACCTTGGAGGTTATGATAATGGAGATGTATTTCCATGGTTCCATTGAGGTGAAAGACAACCAGGCCCTTTCATAAGTCATGACACCTGAATTGAAAATAAACTGCGGGATTATTCCAACGTAAATGGAACCAAAGAGGACAACGAAATTGAAGCCTACATCCTGAACACCAAATCCAATCAGGTAATATGCGAGGAAACCGTATACTGCTGCGATCAATATAATGATCGCATAGTAGGTCCTTAAACGAATCTTGCTGGTTCTGGTCCTGATGCCCCCGGCCATGAGGGAATTTGTGCTGTATGAAAGATTGGTCAGGCCATTCAGGAATACAGAGTAATTTGGGGAATACCTGATGTAACTGACTGCTGATTTGTATTCAGTTTTTGGGGTCCTGAAAGTTGATGCCCTAATGGGCAAATCCTCCTTTGAAAGTGTTCTCATTGCCCCGTACAGTGAGACCAGTGCTACAGGCGCAGTAAGTATAAGCGGATAAAGTGTGGAGCCTGTCATGAAATGTTGTGGAGCCAGCGGAAAATTCAGGAAGAAAGAGAGAACCCACAGGGCAATTGCGGTTGAAATGATTACCCTGAAAGGTTTCTTCAGCTGGAAGGTGGCGATGCCCACAGTCATGAGAAATATGTCAAGTGCGAGAAGATTGAGGGCAGCAAAGAAGAAATCAACCAGGGAGTATTTCACTGATGCGAGTGCAAATACGCTCACTGCAATCAGGAGCAGGCCTGTTCCAAGCGCCTGTACCAGCAGGAATCCCCTTATTAGGCTCTTCCTGGGAATGGGTGAGACAAGGAGAAACTCCTGGTCTGACTTTGAGACTGTTATCCCACCCATGTAGGAAGATGCAACGGAAAATACTCCTATTATTCCGGTGAAGTAAATGGATCCGTAGCTGTACGCCTGGACCGCAAGCTGGTAGGGTATTGCATAAAGTGAATATATGGCAATGAGTGCCAGAATCAGAATGTAGTACCACGTGAACCTTGTCCTTATGAGGAGCATTTCAAGGCTACGATGCATCTGTCATCAGCCTCGAAACAATTGATTCAATTGGCTCTGAAGGGCTCCCCCTTTCCCTTAGCTCCTCTATTGTTCCGTTCCAGATCCAGTGGCCATTTGAAATCATAATGACCCGATCAGTGAGTCTTTCAGCAATAGACATGATGTGGGTGGAAACCAGGAATGTGGCATTCATTCTGTTAAGCATTTCAAAGACTTTTTCCTGGGATGGTATGTCAAGGTAGTTCAGCGGTTCATCCATGATGAGGATCTTCGGGCTGTGGACAAGGGAAAGGGCAAGTCCAAGTTTTTGCCTGTTTCCACGCGATAGAGTGGATGGCCTGGTTTTCCTGTATTTATCGAGGCCAAGCAGAGTAAGCAGGTATTCTATCCTGTCCGCAAGGTTTACGGTTCCGCGAATACTTCCAATGTATTCCAGGTTCTCCTGCACTGAAAGCGATATGTATGGGCTTGGGTCCTCAGGAAGGTAACCAATGAGTCTCTTGGCTTCTATGCTATTGGGCCGGTACCCCTTGATCAGGACTTCTCCGGAATCCTCCTTGAGCAATCCGGCTATAATCTTCAGGGTGGTTGATTTTCCTGCACCGTTAGGGCCAAGCAGTGAAACTCTTTCACCACATTTCACGTTCATTGAAAGCCCTTTCAGTGCCTCCACAGAACCAAATGTCCGTATGACACTGTGAAGCTGAATGCAATTGTTGTTCAGTTCCAGAAAAGGATTTGCGGAATTCAACAAGACCCACTCTGATTCAAATAAGCCAGCTTGGTCTAAAAATGTGATTCCTAAAAAGAAACAATGATACCGCACATCTCCGGTATCCATGCGTACATAGCGGTAAGATATTTATTCCGGACATTGGTAAATAACATATGGGGCACTATGTCTTATTAGTGAAAATAACAGAAAAAGGAAAGACAGACATTGACAGGACTCTCAAAACGAGAGGTGAAGTAATGGAATATCTCAAAAAATTAGGCGGCAGGCACGAGGGTGTTTACATGACATTTGGAAGGTATGATGCCATTGAAATAGTGGATTTGCCAAATGATGAAGCTGCTATCAAATTTGCAGTTAAAGCCGGGAAAACCGGAGATGTTCGACTGGAGACGCTGAAGGCATTTACCGAGGAGGAAATGAAGAAGGCAACATCTTCTATGTAAACCACTTCAAAGGATCAGGAGTGGACCTGTTTAGCTGTTTCTGCTAATTCAGGCCACACCTGGTTAAATTAATGTTCTTTCCTTTCCCTGTCTTCCTGGTCCTCTTCCAGGAGCCGCTGGTAATTTTCATCGTCCATGGTAAAGATGAAGGCACCTTTATATCCACAGTCAATGCAGGAATACTGCCCCGTTATGAGGAAAAGATCTGTGATCATCCTGTCAGAATGGCAGATGGGACATACCTTGTGCATAGGAAAGCTAGCGATTCATTTTAGATAAGTTTGACAGGCAATATACGACAGGGAGGTCTCCACAAAAAAAGTTATAATAATTGCTGTCATTGAAAGCGGTAATGCAGGTTTACGCAGAAGCCTGAAATCTGAAGTGATTAGATTTGTTGAAAGCACTTAGTGACAGTTCAGTATCCCCATACATTTCATTTTCCAGACCAGAATGGAGCAAGCTCAGGAACTCCACGCCAATGACCATAAATGAGGAGGACCTTGCTACGATCCGGGGTATCAATGAAAAGATTTCCATAAAGGAGATAGAAGAGGTATACCTCCCGCTTTCTAGGCTCCTCAATTTGTATTATTCCGCGTCAAAGGGGCTGTATGATGCCAGGAGGACTTTCCTGGGCGCAAAGGGGCAGAAAGTTCCATATGTTATCGGCATAGCCGGCAGTGTGGCTGTTGGCAAGAGCACAACTGCAAGGGTGCTCAAGACGCTCATCTCCAGGTGGCCAGAAAACCCAAAAGTGGAGCTAATCGCCACTGATGGCTTCCTGTATCCAAACAAGGTCCTGGAGGATAGAGGCCTGATGAACAGGAAAGGCTTCCCGGAGAGTTATGATCTCAAGTCCCTGATCAGGTTCCTTTATGAATTGAAATCCGGCAAGGGAAGGATCAACATTCCGCAGTACTCCCATCTTATCTACGACATAGTGCCCAATCAGTACCAGACAATTGAAACACCAGACGTGCTGATCCTTGAGGGCCTCAATGTTCTGCAGACAAGAAGGATGGATGCAGTTCCCCCTTCTGGAGAATTGCTGGTTTCGGACTTCTTTGACTTCTCAATCTATGTGGATGCCCTGGAAAAGGATATCAAGAAATGGTATATTGACAGGTTCCTTATTTTCAGGGAGACCTCATTCAGGGATGACAGGTCGTACTTCAGGAAATTCGGGGATCTGGGGGTAAAAGAAGCCATTGAGACTGCTGGAAGAATCTGGGATGAAATCAACGGACCGAACCTTACGGAAAATATAGAACCTTCTAAATTCCATGCACATCTCATACTGAACAAGGAGCATGACCATTCAGTAAAGGAAGTTTACATGAGAAAAATATGATTTTTCAGGCAGATGGTTGCCTCTTGATCTCCCTGAATCTCGTAGGAATATAGAGGAATACTAGGGAAACGATGACAAGGATTATGAGCGTGACGGATGTCCTCAGCATTGACCCGTAAGTCAGTGTTAGCGTCACCAGGATGCCTCCCGTGACACCTCCCACAAACTGCCCGAAAAACTGCATAGTGTTGTAGATTCCAATATTCGCGCCGTAGCTTTCCTTTCTGGAAAGTTTTGAAACAAGTGGTGTGAAAACTATCTCGTAAATGGAGAATCCTGCAAAGAATATTATGGCCCCCAGGAAAAACCAGTTTCTGTCACCAGTTGCAATGGGCTGAAGGAAAACAAATGGGACGCTTATGAGCATCAGTATTAGCGAAATTGCAGAGAAGAGAGTAGTTCTGCCCCTGTCAGCAAAACCTGATGATACAACTGCAATTATGCCACCTATAATTACTGGCCAGAGCAGCAGAAGTTCGTAACCATGTGCTCCATACGCCTTTGTTCCATAAAGTGGAAGATAGTAAAAGAACACAATCATGTAAAGTGACATGAGGAAGCCGACAACACCCACCAGCACGGCCTTAAACTCTATCCTGCCAACTTTTCTTCTCTCCTCTGCCCTGTATTCCGGTTTATGGTAACTCACTCTGGAAATTGGGATTATGGAAACAATGCCAAGCAGGGCAGAAATCAGGAATAAAGTGTCAGCACCAAGTCTGGCAGAAATGATGGGACCAAGCACAATGCCCACCATGAAGGAGAACCCGATTGGAATTCCAAGGAGTGCCATTGCAAGATTCCTCCTTTCCGGCGGTACGTTCTCCTGAACCATTGCCATCCCGGAAGAAGTCACTGCACCGGATCCCGCCACAAGCCTCCCGATTATGAGCCCGAAGATGTTGAAAGGGTGCCAGGCAATAAAATTGCCTATTATGTAAGGGATCATTCCCAAAATAATCACATTTTTCCTGCCAAACCTGTCAGAAAGTATTCCAAAGGGGGCCTGGAACAAGGCCATGGTCAATCCATAGGATCCAAAGGCTATGCCAACAAGCAGGGCAGAGTTGGAGAATGATTTCCCATAAAGGGTGAAAACAGGAACCACAAGAAAAATTCCGAACATTCTCAGAACTTCTATGACTGCAACAGCACCAATCATCTTTTTCTGATTTCTGTCGAATGCCCTCATCATTTCGTGTTACCGTTCCTTTAGACCGGTATTTTATTAAAAGTTGTTTTTGGGAAATGGTCAGATAAGCCCTTTTTCCTCATAGGTAAGGTGTGAGGTTAAAGACAATCAACCTTATGATTAATTGAGGGACAACATGACAGAAAGCCCGCCTGTTAACAGATACAGTGAACCAGGGATATACCCATGGGGAAGAACACTGATCTTTGTTTTGGCCATATTCATCATACAGGTTACTGTCAGGGGGGCGGAATACGGATTCACCATAGTCGCAACAGAGATAGATGCCCTGATAGCAGTTATTCTGGCCGTCTATCTTCTGTGGCTTGCTAACAACCTGAACCTGAAACTCAGCCATGCCATGTTTCTAATAGGGCTAGATGTGTTTTTTGTGATGTTCCTTAACAACATCATAGAAGGGATTTTCTTCACGGATTTATTGGCAAAACCACTGGAAATAGCAGCTTCGATAGGTTATGCCCTCCTCTTTTCACTCCTCGTCCCCTTCGCGTCTGCCATAGTTTATTTTCTCCCGAGGGCTGAGCTCAGACTCTGGGACAACTTAAAAAACAAGCTGTCTGAGGGGTCCAAGGCAGGGTGGGTTCTGCGTCTGGCAGTTACAGGACCCCTGTTTCTTGCGGTCTACTTCCTTTTTGGCATTATAGTGAGTCCGTTCGTGACTCCATTTTACAATGATCCTTCACTGGGACTCAAAATACCTGCTTTTTCTGTGATGCTTCCTGTGGAAATCCTGAGAGGATATATCTACGGTATTGTTCTTCTTCCCCTTGTTGTTTCACTGCGCTTTGGAAAGCTCTACTCATTCATAACAATATCAATGATGCTGTTTGTCCTGGGTGGGCTGATACCACTTTTGGATGCTCCTCTGCCGGCTGCAATAATACCATTCCACACTCTGGAAATACTTGGGGATTCCCTTGTATTTGGATATATTGTTATGTTTCTCTACAAATCAAAATAGGGAAATTTGCCTGAGTTTGTTTTCTTCCTCAATTCAGGAAAAAAAGGGTTTTCAGGCATTCATATGGATTATATGGCAACGGTTTCTTTATAAGTTCAAAAACATGTTAATATCAGAGGTTCAAAATGGTCAGTGTTACAGACAGTATAGGGAGTCTGACGAAGTATTTTGGCGGTGCCCTGGTGATTGTTCCGTGGGTAGTATTCCTCATATGTTACCTTCTGAATCCGCAGTGGATCCTGACTAAAGATGCGCTGAGCAGTTTCGGTGATCCATCATTCTCACAATACCCATGGGTTTACAATGTGGGCCTTGGCATCATATCTGTAATAATCTGGTTCATGTCACTTGGAATAGTTGCAACTGCAGAAAACAAGGTGCAGGTCTTTGGAGGAACTTTCTGGTTTGTTGCAGGAATATTTCTTGCACTTATTGGCTATTATCACGGCGGTACTTACCCACATGTCTTTGTTTCCACTTGGTTTTTTGTCCAGGCAGCTTTTGCAATCACTATCATGGGAATAGGTTCATACCCGCAGCATGACTCAGTCGGGGCAATAGTTCCAATTGTGATATCTCTTCTTATGCCTCTTGGTGGAATCCTGATCCATTTCCCTTCGGCCGCCACTACAGAAATTTATGAAATCATCATAATAGACGCATGGGCAGTCTTCTCCCTTTTCCACAGGCCTAAAAATCTTACACAGGTGGAGGGAATGGATCAAGCTGCCCTGGGAAAACTCTACAGGAGGGATGGAATAATCGTTGGTCTTCTTTCACTTGTATTCTTTTCCCTTGCTGTGGTCGTGGTGATGTTTTCATTTACCTGATGGGTCGGATTCAAAAAAGAAATACCATCCACTATTCACAGAAATCTGAGTGGGGCTGACCGGATTTGAACCGGTGACCTCCCGGTTATCAGCCGGGTGCTCAAACCATGCTAAGCTACAGCCCCTCAAGAAGCATTTTGCACGTTTGTTGCGCGCTGCAGAAAATTGGAGCAGTCA
>JBJKQM010000022.1:0-36011 GCA_046705365.1 Thermoplasmataceae archaeon | reverse complement strand
TAGCCTGGTCTCCCCAAAGAGAGAGTATAATTTTACCGGTGTCGTCACCTATGTAGACCTCGGTTACGGATTTTTCTTCTCCAAATCTGGTCTGTATTTGTTTTGGCTCGCCTATGCTAACAACCTTTGCCAGGACATTTACTCTCCTGGACTCTGGTGTAAGGTCTTTTATTTTGGTCGTCTCGTCCATTCTATTACTTCCTTTTGTCTATATAGAAGACAATCGCAGATTATCAATCGGTATTTAACTATATGTATTTCGAGATACGTATTTCAACAAAGCTAGATAGACTCTACCTTCTCCATTACCCAAGGAAGCACTTCTCTGATAAACGAAGGGCCATGGTGGGCGAAAAAATCAAGGTTGCCAGGCGTTATGAAAATCCTGTTCTTCTTTGCAGAGGTGAGTGCATTCCATCCCCTATTTTCAAGGAGTTTTGTCAGATCAGACTCACTGAACCTTGAGTGCATTTTCGGTTCATAGAAGATAACATCAGGGTCAAGTTCTTTCACCAAGTTCAGGTCTGGTGAGATCCACTCAGCTGTTGACTCAGAATAGATAGACCTTATTCCAAGGAGAGAAAGGGCATCGGTTATGTAACTGAGGCTGCCAAACGAAGTTGGCCCGCCAAGATCTATCTCAATATAACCGCTAATGCGGGGTCTTCTTCTCAGAGAACCAAGGAATTTCAAGAGCTCGAATTCCATGTATCTTGATTCCTCAACTCTGCCTGTTACAATTCCTACCCTGGATACGAGGTCAATTATCCCTGCAACTGAGGAAGGAAGTTCAAAAGTAAATACCGGAAACTTCTTTGCCAGTTCCAAGGCAAATTCGTTCTGGAAACCAGAGATTGTCAGAACTAAATCTGGCTGAAGTTCCTCCATAACATCCATCCTGGCAGTATTGTAGCTGCCAATCTTCCTGACTTTAGAGGTCTCTGGAGGTCTCGAGCAGAATGCGGAAACCCCGACAATTCTGTCTTTCAGACCAAGCTCAAAAAGTATTTCCGTTACTGCAGGGCTGAAGCTTATAATTCGTTGGGGCTCTTCCGGAACTTCGACCTTCCTGTGATTGTAATCCTCAAGTTCAGGCATATTGGGAAAATGGGAAATTGATATTTTATTACTGCGGCGCCGTCTTTTTATGGTTACTCTCCACCGTGTCCCTGGACGGAAGCAATGGCAGGAAAACCATGGAAACAATACCGATCAAGTAGACGTAAAGCAAAGACTGGGGTACAGTAAACCAAAGGGCGAAAAGGGCTACAGAAGCAGCTCCACCAGCTCCACCAATGGTCTGTCCAATTCCCCACACAATAGAATTTGCCAGCCCCATACTCTCTTTAGGCACGACCTGGCCAACAAAACCGAGAAGCACGGGGAAACCGCTGAAGGTGAAAAAGGCATAAACAGAAAGGAAGATTGTAATGAGGATTAAGTTAGAAGGGGTAAGCAGAAAGAGCCCAAAGAAGATTGTGGAAAGTATGAAAGTCAATACCACGGTAAATTTTCCTCCTTTTATGGAAGTCAATGATCCCAGCATAGGCTGACCAAATACCGGGGCCATGTAAGCCATGAAGATTATGAGAAATGCGATGTTCTTGCTGTTAGAGACCTGTTCCAGATAAGTGGGAAGAAATGTGGAAGCTCCTGTTATGAAAAGGGCTCTGATAAAAACCGCTGCTGTAAGGATATAGACGAATTTCATGTAACCTTTCTTTTCGGGCGCACTTATACCGTCCATATCTTGTGATTCAGGTTTCTTTGGCTTAACTTTGATATCGAGGGATCCTAGTCCAAAATAAAGGACCAAAGCGACCGCAAAACTGATGGCGGCATAAAAAACAAGCCCTTCTACAGAGCCGATGTACAACATGAGATATCCAACAACCGGAGGGAAAATTGCCCTTCCGAGGCTACCGAGGGAACCATTGAAACCCATTGCTCTAGGCGCTCCTCCCCTGTTGAATATGTTTCGGAGAATCGTAGCACCAAGAGGATGGTAGAACGCCTGTCCCGCACCTAGAACAAAGGCACCAGAGATAATAATTGGGACAGTGTAAACTGGAAAGATGAATGGAAGAGTCCAAATCAGTGCTGCGCCACCAAGAATTGCAATGCCTAAACTTAACAAAGCCCCATATTTTCCAGTTCTGTCGGCATACCTCCCAATTGGTGTGCTCAAAGCACCGGAAACCAGGTAATAAACGACCGCCATTAAACCTAGTTCAGGCAGCTGTATGCCTGGAATAGCAATGTAAAATGTAATCAGAACAGGATACAGTAAGGCAGTTCCATCATTAGTAAAGTGGGCGAGTGAAGTGAAGACAAGCGATTTTGGGCGTGCATCCATCTTAGGGTAATGTTGAATGGATATTTAAGAATCAATTGACATTATCCTATACAAACACCTGAAACAGCCAGTCTATAGCGACTTATTGTAATATTCTTCCCACAAAAGGCCAGTGCTTCTGGATTCTTTCAATTTCAGGAAGCCATGGGTTTCAGCGGTTTTCAGGATATGCATTGCATATGCAGGAGCTCCTGTAGCGCCGGGGGAGTTGAAGTTAAGAATGTGCATACTGCGTTCACCCTTCTCTATTATGGCCTCGGGAACAAATCCATTCCTGTCTACAAGTGAATTACGCACCCCGGAGAGGCCATGGCCCTGCAGGAATTTATCCTCAAGTGAAGGGATGAAATCCCTTACACGCTTTGACATTGCATTTTTTGAACGGGAACTTCTCCATTCCGTTCGTACAAGATTGATGAATTCAGGATTTACAGCAAGCTTTATTTTTGGAAATGACGGTTTCTCCAGTATCTTCATGAGAAGCGAGTGTTCATCTGGAGAATCTGTGTAATCATAGGGGCTGGAAACCAGCGATGCAGTTGGGCCTACCTCTCTTGATCCATCATGCCTGAGGATGAAGTGCGGATCCAGAAAAGGATATTTCTTGTGTTTGGGAACTGTGTAGATATTGTGTTTGGCTTTCATTTTAAAGTCCTCACTCACTATCCAGTAATCTCCTCTGAAGTGCAAAACTGCATATTCCTTGGAATAGCCGAGTTGATGGGAAAATTTCAATGAACTTCCGCTTGATGCATTTACCAGAAAATCGGTTTCGTATTCAACTTCATTTTTTCCTTCTGTACCTTTTAGTGTAACTCCTTCCCCTGTCTCTGATACAGTTTCCACATTTGTATCATGGAGGAAGGTAACTCCATTTTTCTGGGCGATTTCCATTAACTTCTTCGTAAATGAACCAAAACTCACAGCAGTATCTGTTTTGCTGAGGATCGCGCCATAACCCCTTACCTCAGGCTCATAAGACTTAAGTTCTTCACCATTGAAGAGTTGAATCTCAGAGCTTTCCATGCCGTTTTCCGAAGCCCATTTTTCATACTTTGGAAGTATTCCCATATCCTCTTCTCTTGTGGCAACTTCAAGTGTTCCAACCTGGTTCCAGGGAAGGTTGAATCTGGTAGCGAGTTCCTTCCATAGTGGATAAGAATCCTGCGCTGACTTGGCAAACACGGCTTTCTTATCAGGATCAAGATAAAATGGCCTGTGGATGACTCCTGTGTTTCTGGTGGAGGTGTGTTCCCCTGCAAATGGTTCTTTGTCAATTACTGCGATCGAACCCTTAAAACCAAGTGACAGGAGATAGGCGGTTGAAGTTCCCAGTACTCCAGCACCCAGGATCGCAATATCATAGTGTCCAGGTCTACCCATGAGTCAATCTTAAATCGTATGGATGTTCTTTTAAGTTTCACAGAAAATAAAAGAAGATTTTTCTATGTATGGGGCATTTAAGGTTCCCTGCCCGAGTGGGGTAACTTGGATATCCTGAAGGCCTGCGGAGCCTTAGATTCGGGTTCGAATCCCGGCTCGGGCGTCTCCAATAAACATTGTAATTCAAAATTAGATAACCCTACTCCCCCCAAACTGTGTTGAGATTATTTCAACCAACATTATATGCCAAGTCAGAGTTCTCTGAGAAAATCAAATACGGCATTCCTGAATTCTTCAGGCCTTGTAATGCTTGGCAGGTGATCTGCGCCTTCTATTACTAAAAATTTTGAGCCCTTTATCAATTGATGGTATCTTTTGCTCATTGCAATTAGAGGCGGAGTATCTCGGCTTCCAACTATAATAAGTACCGGCATTTTCAGAGAATTCAGCTTCTCAAATGCAGGCGGTGTTGGGGAAACCTGAAAAATGTCCGGGTCGGTTTCATCAGTAAATACATTTTCCTCAGCAATATTCAACAAAGACTCTCTTAATTCCCCGACGGTCGCATTGCTCCAGAAATCGACATCTATTTCAGCTGCCTCCCTGAATTTACCTTCGCTTCTCAACCTAAGGTATTTTTCTTCATCAATTGTGATGTTTTCCCAAAGTTTCTCCTCTTCGGGACCCGAAGGCTGATAGCCCTTCAATCCAGAGTCAACTGGAATTAGTGCTTTTACCATATGAGGATAAGTTACAGCGAAATCAAGTGCTATCCTTCCACCGTTTGAAACCCCAATGAGGACAGCTTCCTGAACACCGAGTTTCTCCATGAGCGATTTAAGATCCTCTGCGTCAGAGTATGCTTTGGTGACTTTGCTTGACTTCTCATAACCTCTTACATCATATCTTATGACCCTGTATTCTGAGGAGAAAACGGCTGTAAGATTATCCCACATTCTACTATCCATGTATCCGGCATGAATAAAGACCAGTGGTAGGCCCTTACCTGTATCTTCATAGTAAATATCTGCATCGTTTACCTGTATTTTTCCGGCGACCATAATTCCCCTTTACAGAATTTTTTATTAAATACTTTAGTAGCTAAAAGAGTTCTTTCCAAGCTACTAATCAACAAGTCACAATTTCAGGGCTTTTAATGAAATTTAAATGAATAAGCAAGTAGTTATCACCGGAGTCAACGGAATTTACATATTAACTGTAAACATAATCGATTATGCAATCACGATGGTCCAGTACCACGGTTAGTGGGGACTTAAGCTTAAGGGCATACTCATCTAGACTGCTTGGCGCAGAAATGGATCTAGTTCTTCATGGCGGAGGTAACACTTCGGTAAAAACTGATGAAAAGGATCACACAGGGAGGGCCACTGCAGTATTAAGAGTCAAGGGGAGTGGATCAGATCTCTCGAGCATAACTGAACAAGGCTTCACAGGAATGAGAATGGACGATTTACTGGCCGCTGGAGATATAGAGTCAATGGACGATATTGCAATGATGGAATATCTGAACAGGAGCAAGATGGATCCCTCAGAGGCTTCTCCAAGCGTAGAAACATTTCTTCATGCATTTATTCCGTTCAAGTTTGTGGATCACACTCATGCTGATTCAGTTGTTGCCTTGACCAATACCGACCTCAAAGACGATGTCCTTAAGGAGAAACTTGGTAATGTTGTAGTGTTTCCTTACATTCAACCCGGCTTTAAGCTAGCAAAAGCAATTCTTGGGCGGATAGATGATGTCAAGAAAGCAGAAGGTATCGTGCTCAGGAAACATGGTTTGTTCACATATTCCGATAACGCCCAACAATCTTATACCAAGCACATAGAAATTGTGACAAGGGCTGAAAATTACATTTCAGGAATTTCTCATGGTACTTTCTTCACGCCAAAGTACGGGGAATCTCAAATTGAGACAACGGAATTCCTGCCAAAACTCAGGGGTCTAGTCTCAGGTTATTCAAAGAAAATTCTGGACGTAAACACTAGTGAAACTGCCCTTGAAATAGCAAATTCTGCGGAAGCGGAAGACCTCTGTAAATACGGCCCTACGACAACGGACATGCTCATAAGGACAAAGCATGATTTCCTCTACATCCCAGAAATATCCAGATTATCTCAACTTGTGGAAGATTACAGGAAGAACTACGCAAGGGAGCATTCCCAATATGCATCTTCGTATCCAATGCATGACCCGAATCCATCTGTGATTGTAATTCGGGGCTTTGGAATTGTTACACAAGCAACATCAAAAAGGGATGCTAAAATTATCATGGACGATGCGGTCCATTCGCTGACAGTTGGGGCCAAAAGCCGAAAACTGGGAAAACATGAATTTGTATCAAGGCAGGAAGCCTTTGCCATGGAATACTGGCCATTCCAGGAGGCTAAACTCAGGAAGCATACCCCGGGCAAATTCCAGGGCACTGTCACCGTTGTTACAGGTGCAGCAGCTGGAATTGGCCTTGAAGCCTTTCGTACCTTATCCATGAATGGTTCGCATGTGGTAGCCATAGATATTGATCCCGGCATTTCCAATGCTGGGAATGAAGTTTTAGAAGAGTCAGGAGTGGAAAATCTTGCCATAAAAGCAGATTTATCCAACGAGGATCAGATTAAGGGGGCAATTGACCTCGCAATCAGCAAATTTGGTGGGATAGATTTTGTGTTCAACAATGCAGGCATACTCAAGACGGCCCCCATCGACCAGATAGATATGGCTGAAATGGACCTTATGTACAGGGTCAATTCCAGGGGAACTTTCCTCATTACAAGAGAAGCTTTCAGAGTCATGAAAACTCAGGAAATAGGCGGTGCTTTTGTATTCAATATCACAAAGAACCTGACAACTCCGGGAGCGGAGATGGCCATGTATGGTACCACAAAAGCTTTCGCGGCACAACTTTCACGCTATGTCGCCAAGGAAGGTGGAAAGTATAGAATAAGGTCAAATATCATAAATCCTGATAAAGTGTTCCGCGGTTCCAAGATCTGGGAAGGCGGTGTACTTGAATCACGGGCTAAGGCAAAGGGTCAGACAGTTGAGCAGTACAAGACGCAGAACCTTCTGGGTGTCGAGGTTTTGCCATCCCACGTGGTGGGCGTAATGATGGCTTTGCTTGATGATTCTGTATTTGGTGCAACCACCGATACCATGATCCCTGTTGACGGTGGTATCAAGTAGACGCCGGTGAAAATATAAATAAGATTTTTGGGGATTCCCCCAAAACTAACTCGAAGCTGGCTTAAGCCACTACTTTTTTGTTTGAAGTGGTTTTGTTCTCTTCAAAAATCTGCATTGCTTCTTTGGCTGTGGCATTTTCATGAACAATGGACCTTATGGCCTTGATAACAGCAACCGGGTTTTCATTCTGCCAAATGTTTCTTCCCATATCGACCCCAATTGCACCCTGGTCCAATGCATTATAAACGAGGTTGAAAATGTCTGCTTCTGTATTCAGTTTAGGTCCACCTGCCACTACTACCGGCACTGGGCAACCGTCTGCAACTTTGCTGAAATTCTCACAATAATATGTCTTGACAACTTTGGCGCCTATCTCAGCACCAAGTCTTGAGGCAAGTGCAAGGTATTTTGCATCTCTCTTTTCAAGTTCCTTTCCCACTGCGGTAATGGCCATGACCGGCATGCCATACTCTTCACCATCGTCAACAAGCTTGGATAAGTTAACAAGAGATTGTTTCTCATATTTGGATCCAACAAAGATTGAAATTGCAACTGCTGCCACATTTAACCTCACAGCATCTTTTACAGAAGTTGTTATCTCTTCATTGCTAAGGTCCTCGCCAATAACACTTGCGCCACCCGAAACTCTCAAAAGAATAGGAGTGTCCCATTTTGGGTCAACAGAAGAACGAAGAACCCCTCTTGTAACAGAGAGAGTGTCGGCATAAGGAACAATTGGTTCTATGGTCTTTCTTGGGTTCTCCAGATTGTGGGTCGGGCCCATAAAATATCCATGGTCGCAGGCAAGCATTACCGATCTTCCATCAGACGGTTTAATCATTCTAGAGAGTCTGTTACTCATTCCCCAATCCATAATAGTCCCCTTTAGGTTCTTTGGCAAATCTGATAATATACTAATAATATTTCTGTTATTTCAGATTGCAATAGTGACGGCTTGCGGTTATTACGTATTTATGTCTCACCTAACATTTAAGTGCAATGGGTGGGCTGACAGTGTTAAGGGTTCAAGAATTCATCATTATATGAGAACAGTAATCCTCAGAGATCTAAATAGTAAGAGTCACTTCCCAACTCCATTGATTCCCGAATCCTTTTTTCAACTGCATCAGTATCAAGCAGGGAAGCTGCCCCGGTATCTAATATTACATAAGTTTCAGGATGCTCCTGAAGATAAGAAGCAGGTACAGAATAGCCAAGCGGGCCCTGAATCATCCTGGACACGGCATTCGCTTTAGATTTCCCGCTGGCTAACAGAATTATTCGTCTGGACGAAAGAATATCCTCAAGACCCATTGTAACTGCATATTTAGAAGGGGGTACATTCACATCAATTGTATTCTGTGTCAATCTAACGACTCTTGTTCTCGCATGCCTGGGAGAGCCAGGTTCATTGAAAGCAATGTGGCCATTCTGGCCGATTCCCAGAATCTGCAGATCCGGATGACCTATTTTATCCAGTTGACTATTGTATCTATCCGCTATGGCAGATGGTTCGCCTTTCGAATCAGGAAAATGGATATTTTGAGGCATAATGTCAACTTTGCCGAAAAGATTGGTATCCATGAATGTGCGGTAACTCTCAGGGTGTGCATTTTCCAAACCATAATATTCATCCAGGTTGAAGGTATGAACAGACTTCAAGCTTATTTTTCCTTCTTTGTATGCCTCACAGATTCTGTTGTACAGGCCGATAGGGCTGCTGCCAGTGGCAAGTCCCAGAACTCT
This sequence comes from Thermoplasmataceae archaeon, assembly GCA_046705365.1. Lineage (GTDB taxonomy): Archaea > Thermoplasmatota > Thermoplasmata > Thermoplasmatales > Thermoplasmataceae > JAJZOM01. The sequence goes on along the minus strand of JBJKQM010000022.1, from coordinate 27,324 downwards.
TGTATCAGGCAAGAATTTCAAGAAAAAGGAGAACGCCCTTTCTGACATCGCATCATAGTCATTCTCAACGAATACCTTCATTGAACTCCTAATGCATGGATAACTAAATTCTTATGGCAATATTCGCCATCGTAAGTCACAGAAAGAGGTCCATCAGAAGCTCATCGTAATAACTGTCACCGATTTTCAGTTCTTTTTTCAGCTCTCCAACAAGTTTGAACCCACATTTCCTGTAAAGGTTTAATGCATTAATCTGGTTTCTGCTGACAACCAGGCTTACTTTTTCCACATCTCCGTAATCCCTGATTCTGGCAAGCATCCCATTTAAAAGTAGATACCCTATTCCTCGTCCTCTATGATCATTTGTCACATAGAAACCTACTATATGCACGATGTGCCTCTGGCTTAACCTAGACTGCCTGACGTGTCCTATCAAGCCGACCGCTTTGCCATCGGCAAAGGCGAATAATGTATTGGATACTCTTTCTCTCCAGACCTCTTCGGGATAGAGCTTCTCCTCCTCATAGGAGGAACCGAAAGCCGATGGATCTGATCTTAAGGCTTCCAACCTGATATCTCTGTACAATTCCCATTGATCTGAGCCAATCCAACGAAGCTCGGCTTCAACATTCTCTGACAAGGTTCAGCTTAATGCCCTTTGAAATATATTATTTTTGCAGGAATACGTCCCAAAGACGGTTCATTCCTTTTTCGGATGCATTTCCAGGATTACTCCGGTGGATTTTTCGGTGTCTTGGTCAAATATTCCTTCTGTTACAACACCATCTTTCTGTTCAATGCAGGTGAAACCATCCCTGTTCATCATTCCAAGTTTCCCCTTACCCCTCTGAAGAATCTGGAAAGTACTTTCCGTTGTCTCTATTATTATCCAGCCATCTTTTTCGTATGATTTCACATTAAGCGGCTTTGCTTTAGGGAAATTGGTGAAAGCCCAATCAGCGTTAATATATCCTGCAACTTCGATGGTCTTATTCTGAAAACTGCTCAGATCTGGAATTCCCAGGAAGAAATCGTACTTTCCGACGCTCCTGCAGCCGAGTTTTTCAAGAAGTTGGAGGGATCTGAAATTATCTTCGAAGACAAGTGCCCTGAAAGTGGAACAACCCTTCGCTCTCGCACGTTGCAGTGTTGCCTCTGTTAGGGTTCTGCCAATCCCCTTCCTCCAGTATTCCGGATCAACTCTTAACCCACTGAACCAGGCACTGTTGTCCTGAAGATATTCGAGCTTTGCAAAGGCCTGGATACCAGGGTTCTCATAAAGAAGGACTTCGCCGTTGTCTATGAATGAGGGGCCAATCTTATTGATGTAGTCAACGTATCCTGATCTTGCAGAAATGTCACTTATAAACTCCCAGTCTTCATGCGTGGCCAGCCTGATCATGCAACGCTAATTACTTTCCCGAAAAATAAATTACTGTCATTATATTGTTTATGCAATGACAGTCAGGGGATTATGCCACATATGTTCCAGACCTGCAGACACCATGTGCAGCAGTTGCCACCAGCCAACATGTTTCGATCATCTTGGCAGATTCGGCCTCTGTTCCAAATGCCAGGCAGGCGGAAAAAGAATGTCTAGTACTTGAGCGAAAAGGTCCTCAGCCAGTCTATATCGCTCTGGTAGATATCCCGAATGTCTTCAAATCCATAATAGATCATTGCAAGCCTTTCAAGGCCAAGCCCCCAGGCGACTACAGGTTCTTTCAGGCCAAGGGGTTTTGTAACTTCAGCCCTGAAAACTCCAGAACCTCCCAGCTCCATTTCCCTTCCGTTTATTTTGACTACTACATCAAGGCTGGGTTCCGTGTATGGGTAATAGGATGGCACGAATTTCAGGTCAGTGAATCCCAGGCGTGAATAGAACTCCTTCATGAGCCACAACAGAGTTGATAAGTTGGCATCTTTCGCATAATATGTCCCTTCAATCTGATGCAGTTCTGCTAGATGTTTCCAGTCAACGCTTTCATGGCGGAACACTTTTTCAACCGAGAAAGCCGCCTGAGGTGGAGTCGGATTGTGGTAGAGGTACCTTATGGTGCTCACAGTGGTGTGAGTTCTCAGAAGCAGTTCCTTGGCAACTTTTGGGTTCCATTTATAGCCCCAGCCTGTATATCCGTCGAAGCCTTCTTCGTGTGTTTTCTTGAAAATATCAAGAACCTGTTCATCTTCGAAGGGAATTTTCTGGTCCGAATCCAGGTAGAAGGTATCCTGCATTTCCCTGGCGGGATGATCCTGGGGAATGAACAGCGAATCCATGTTCCAACCTGCATATTCCACGTAGTGGCCGTCCATTTCTGTAAAGCCCATGTCAAGGAAAATTCTCCTGACTTTGTTAACCAAAAATGTTATAGGGTGCAGAGTCGCAGAGAAGGTCCTTTCAACCGGCGCATTAAGATCGTATCTTCTGAAAGGTTTTGAACGCCAGTTGCCAGACTGAAGGAGTTCAGTTGTGATTTCACCCAATGATTCTGTGCTTATCTCGCTCTCAGAAAGTTTTCTGCCAGCTTCAAGAAGGGAGACAAACCTGATGTTACGCTTCCTCTCCACAATAACATCCTCTCTCTTCCTGAAATGCTCAAGCATGTCAATATCCGGCACCTGCCCAGACCTAACATTTTCAAGGAATTTTCTTCTTCTAGAAAACTGTTCCTTTATTTTTCCATCCTCTGTTAATGTTATTTCTCCAGAACTTGGTTTCATCCCAAATTTGGCGAGCTGTGCAATTGCAATTTTTCCATCCTTAGGGCCAAGTTCCTTCATGAGTTCAGAAATTGTTGATTTTCCTTTTTGAGATATGATTCTATATGCATTTTCTTCAGGGAGCCCTTTTTCAAGGAATCTTTCGCCCTCAGGACTCAGCGTGTAACCTACATCCTCCTCTTTCTTAATTACAACCAGTCTCTTTTTTTCCAGCCATGAGACAGCACTTGAGATTTCTCTTCCGCTGAGGTCCTCTATTTTGATCATTTCCTCAGCAACACTCTCTCCCGGTCTGGTGTTCGAAGAAAGAAACTTTATCACTCTTGCCTCAGGTATACTCACTTCCATGTCTGTTGGTATCTTATGCTCAACCTTTTCTGAAGCTGTCATGGGATCACATTAAAATATTTCCGCAATCATCCGGAGCCTGTTTTAAAGCTCCGAACAGACTACCAGATACGATGAGTCTTAAAATCTCTTCTATTTATCAACTTTTCCATCTCAATACTCTACATACAATTTCATTCACCATAATCTAAAGAAATATGAAAAAAGCGAAAAAACTGGATTATTTGATTAGGTTAATATTTAAATAACCCGACCATAACCTAATGAGGATGAGGCATTCGAACCAGATACTGGTCATGGTAGCATTAGCTATTCTATTAGCATCTGCTATGTCCGCTGTCAATCTCAACGCCAACAGTTCTGGTTCTCAAGGCACTCCATACTCTTCTTCTCACTTCATGCCTTCACTCGGGAATGCAACCGGCATCAACCCGTCGGTGATCTCCACTTATCCTGTTTTCTTCAATGAGACCGGTCTGCCCACAGGAGCTTTGTGGACTGTTAACGTGTCCGGGTTGGCCTATTCATCACTTAATTCTTCCATAAGACTCAACCTTGCTCCTGGTCCATACTCCTACAGCATCGAGAATTCCTTAAACTTCTACTCTCCTGATCCAAGTGGCCATTTCACCGTTTTGAATCATAGTGTTAATGTCAACACGAAGTACAACGGCAGACTCTCAATCACTGGATATGTAAACCTGGTTACTGGAACACTTACAAACTCATCAAGTCCCCTCACCACAAACAGGACGGTATTCCCTGTCTATGGAATATTCGATAATTTTTCTCACAGTTTTGTGGTTCTCGGTTACTCAAACTCCATGATATATGAGATAAGCCAGTACAACCAGTCCATCTCATGCAGTTTCGGAGGTGTAACTTCTCCCCTGGCGGTTGATTACAACCCAAGCAACGGTAACCTCTACGTGCTTAATTCCACCACTGTTTTCGTCTATGCAGCAAACGGAACAATTCTGGCTTCGCATTATTTTGGAAAATATCTCATTTCAGTTGCATTCGACCCCATTAATGGAGAAATTATGGTTGGAAATCTTTATGGGGGACTTTACTTCCTTGATCCCGGTACATTATCGGTTATTCACAAGTTGAGTAACATTAAGGTGTTCAGTTCTCAGAGTTTTGCATATGACAGTGCCATGAAACAAATGGAAGTGATAAACGACTCATCTCCGGATGGCAACATAGTTTTCCTCAATGGAAACGACTCACCTGTTTCCGTTACAAGCGGTACCGGCACAATAATGTCGGTCGTTTTTAACTCTGTTACAAATTCTACCTATTACATAGGTTTCCTGAATGGCAATTCATACACATATGTAATAAATTCAACGGGAAATTACAAGATCTCAGGTACGGGGCAGTCTTACGGACTTGGGATTTCAAAGTCTCTCAATTCCATACTTGCCACCAATACACAGAATGGGACAGTTGAGCTCATTAATGCTTCATCAAATCAGCTTACATATGTCATATCCGGTACTGGCACACCGCTACTTCCCCTGTCTGGACCAGGTAATTCTACCATTTTCATAATCAATCCCACTTACAATGCCCTGGACATCGTGAAGGCAAATGACTTTGCGGTGGCTGTAAATTTCAGGGAGAACGGACTAACTCAGGGAACTACATGGAACGTGACTGTCAAAGGCATCACATTAAGCTCTAGTGGAGCCTCAACCCAATTTTTTGAGACCCCTGGATATTATTCATATTCGGTGTCTCAGTTGGCAAGTTACATTAGCCCGCAGCCTGGTCATTTCGATGCAGGCATTGCTCAGGTAAACATCACTGTGAATTTTGTGAGAACGTATTCAGTAAGTTTCACAGAAAATGGGCTGTCTCCGGGCATACAGTGGGGAATGGTTTTCAATGGAATCAACAAAGTCTCGACAGCAGGACAGGCAATTAAATTCAGCGCTCCGAACGGAACATTCGCATTCAACATTTCGTCAGAAAACGGATACAGTGCATCCCCAAGATCCGGATACATTGTTGTCGACGGCAACTCAGTTGATTTCCAGGTCAACTATTCAATGAACACTTATTGGTTGAAATTTGTTTCAGCGGGAGTTCCATCCGGCACAACCTGGAGCATGGAAATCAACCATATTCTGGAACAATCTGACAATTCAACCTTAACTTATGCTGCAACAGCAGGAACTTACAATTACACAGTATACCCGGTTCATGCCTATTATCCCGAAGTTGCCTCAGGTTCTGTTAAAGTCTCGGATTCCAATATCACAGTATACATTGACTGGCTGCCCTACCTTTACAAAGTGAATTTCAGCGAAATGGGTCTGCCTGCAGGACTGGGGTGGCAGGTTTCAATTTCAGAAGGGACGGCAATCACATCCTACGGAACAAATGCTTCTGCCTACCTCCCTGATGGGACATTTTCTTACGTCTTTACATCTTTAAATTCCAGCTGGAGAGGTGGATCAGGCTTATTGACAGTAAATGGCTCCGCACTGCAGATGCAGCTTAATTTCACCCCAGTCCTTTTCAAGGTTGTGTTCAATGAGAATGGACTGCCCCTGAACACCTACTGGTCTGTTCATGTCCTAAATTCAGGTACAGACAGTTCTTACGGAAATCGTACTTTTGTATACCTGCAGAACGGAACTTACTCATACCAGGCAGAATCATCAAACACCTCCTTTGCCAAATATTCAGGAAATTTCATGGTCAAAGGCTCTGGAGTCAACTTAACTGTTTCATTTGCTCTAGTTCAATTTAATGTAACATTCACGGAATCCGGCCTCATAAACGGCACACAATGGGGCGTGTTCATACCCGGAAGCGGGAACCACTCCACAAATTCGACGGCCTTGGTGGTTTCTCTTCCTGTAGGGCAGCATTCTTACTCACCCTTGCCGGTTGCAGGCTACAATGCTTCAGCTGGGGGGTATTTCCTCGTTGAAAATGGAAATCTTACCCTTCCAATCAATTTCACACTCATCAAATCAACCCCAGCCAAGTATAATGTCACAATATATGAGATGGGTCTTCCGGAAGGATTTCAATGGGCAATAATTTTGAACAACACAATGACTGTTTCCTACCCTGAAGGAGATTTTAACCTGCAACTGATAAATGGAACATACAATCTCAGCCTGTTGTCAATCAATCCACATGGGAAACCGTTCTGGAGCGATGTTAACATCACACTTTCCGTCAACGGTACTGATCAGAGTGTGATAGTCCTGTTCTATGGGCCCTATGTGTGGCTTGTAGTTGACTTCGGCCTATGCAACAGCCACGCACATCATCACAATACTGACAGCCATCGTGACGATAACAACATGGCAAGAATTCTGGTTGCCAAGACACGCTCTGAACCATGAACTTTTTTTTAGATGCTACAGAAACTCAAAAACATTGTAGAGAACAATTCCAACAAAGGAAAAGTATGCAATTATAGAGAAGATTAGTGAGCTTAGAAACAGGTTTCTCCTGGTCTTCAACTGGGAAATAAGTGCAGTTATGGTTGCGAACATGAAGAGGAGAATCAGGTAAATCTCAAGCCTGCCTGTAGCGGTGAATGCACCTATCCATGCCATGGAAGGGGAAAGAAGGGAGAAGGTAAACGCAATAATCACAAATGATTCAACCAGAACAATATTAACAAAACGTGCCCCAATCTTGAAGAAAATAGTGGAAATCAATCCTTCAAATATTGCAATGGAAAGAACGATTGCAACTATTATGTTGTAAGGTTCAGGAAAGTGTGGCAGAAACACATAGATGTAAGAAAATGGTGTGATAACCAGCAATAATCCTGCCCAGGAAGTTATGGCGACCATGATCTTGTAAATCTGGTAGATTATGTTTGACTCGTAGACGTGAGGTGGTTGGAATGCAGACTTAAGGCTTCCGTAAATTTCTGAAGGGTAGCCAACCTGCATGTAAAAGTAGGACAGGTCAAGGAAAAACCGATCTAAGGACCAGTAATTCCTGAGAGAGTCGCCAAAAAACGGAGGGCGTAGAATAAAATCTGGGGAAGACAGCTCCTGGTCAATATATAATGGGGTCTGGAAGTGAGACTGTCCGAGTTTAATGATCTTTGGCAGTTTTAACTGAGTGTATTCTTTTCCGGGATAAGTTCTTCCCAGGTAGTAATAAATCGCCACCGCAACTATTGTTGCAAGTATGTACTGGGCTACGAATAACCTTAAATTTTCAAAGTGAAGCGCAATCAACTGCTTCACCTACGTTATGACAATGGTTGTCACTTTTATGTGAACTAAATACTGTGTAAATACTGGCGCGGAGTTATTGGATGATGATAAATAACCGTTAATTGCAAAATTAAGGTTCCACGTATATGGGCCACCAACTGCGGCCATACCGACATTAAGGTAGAGGCCAATGTTGGAATCCTGTTTATTCAGGATTTTTATGGGAGAAGTGTTATTTGCATAACCATTAGTTGAATTATAATAAAAATCGTTGTAGTATGAGCCATTTCCACTAAAGCTGTAAAGATTTATGTCTGTTACAAGATTCTGACCATTGAAGCCGGTCACGTTAGTCAAATAGTAAAAAGAGTCAGGCAAGACTGATGTTATGTCCAGCATACCTGAAACATTAGCACTTACCACGCCACCAAGCTGGAAATACTCGGTTAGATTCAAATATGAAACTGACCCTGCAGGGTTAGTGTATTCGGTCACGGTTGAATTATTGGCCAGGCCACTTATGATGTGAACTCCTGGAACAATCGGGTTGACATTGGCGTAATACTGGTTTACAATTGTGACCTGCGCGACAGAAGTTGAGGTTATAGCTATCGCTATTAAAGCAGAAATTAGAATTAATGCCCTTCTGTTGAGCAGTTTTTTCATGACCACCTCAGATCATGTAACCGTGTACTGCAGAGTAAAGCTTGCATTTCCGGATGCCTCTCCCGAAAGTTCAAATCCTATGTAACCAGCATTCCCTGAGTTTTCAAGATGTATTTCTGTAGAAGTCAATCCATTTCCGAGTATTTTTGTTCCGGATAAAGAGGTTCCATTGAATGTCAGTGGGCTTGAGCTCTCGTACATCGTGACACCTGTAGGAAGTGTCCCGTTAAGCCAAATGTTCACTGTTCCTGATGTTGTAGTCGCATTGTATATCTGAAGTACGTTTGTAAGAACTACGTAACCTGAGCCAGGGACAGAGCTTAGGTCCAGTGTCATGTTGGTATATTTGGCGTTATTCCCATAAACCCCAATATATCCGCTTTGGTTGGCAACTGCATAACCCGGCCCTTCTACAAGGTAAACCTGGTTCGCACCTGTAGGGGAAAAATTGACAGATATTCCACTGTTCACAACCACGGCAGCGGTTGCAACAAGAGGCAAAAGTAGAGCTAATGTTATGGCAGATATGGCCAGTATAGATCTTTTCATTTTTAGACCTTGATAAAAATGATAAGGTAATATATAAATGCATGTGGACTAGAGTTTCACCTGCACAAATCTACAACGTAAAATTTTGACATTTTCATCTTATAATGTTAGTGGAAATAATATTTTTTTGAAAATACATGTGTTAAAATTAATACGTGAGGAAGCTGCGCTTGAAGTCAAACGTTTTCTCCCTTCAATCTGATCTTTTACAAGTGGTTTGCATTTTTAAAGACAAGCTTAATATTTTTATAATGGGTAAACAGTCCAATGAAAAATCTGTTTTCAAGTTTATTTTTGAGCAAGGGAGTGAACTATTTTTCCCAGGATCGGCCACTTCAGGAACTACTTAACCACTTCCATATTGCGGCTCCGAAAGATCTTACTGAACTTGGAAGCTATGTTTCTGAGGAACTTATAGAAACCCTTGATTTTATAGATCACAATGCAAAACCCTCGTTAAAGATGTGGGGTATAATGGGAGACAGGATAGATTATGTTAGACTTTCCCCGGATCATGTCAGGGCACTTTCCAGACTCCAGGACTTCAAAGTCATAAGGAGCATGAACGGTGAGAGGCTCTCTCTTCTCTATCATTTCCTGTCCGGCTACATTATTTCGGATTCAGGAATTTTCTGCACCATGACACTGACCGCTCAGACAGCATATGCTCTCCAGAAATATGGAAGCCCGGCACTGAAGGAGAAGTTTCTATACAGATTCTACGACCCTAAAGATCCATGGTATGGGGCAACTTATTACAGCGAAACACAGGGCGGAAGTGATCTGGGTGCTAACAATACAATAGCTTCTAGGAATGGCAGTGAAATACTTTTGAAAGGCACAGACAAGTATTTTGCCAGTGATGCAGGGATAGCTGATTGCGCCCTGGTTACAGCAAAGTTTGAAAACGCCAGACCGGGCGCAAAGGGCCTTTCCCTTTTCTTTGTCCCGGCATACCAGCAGGACAATTCAAGAAATTACTCAATAAGAAGGATAAAGGACAAGCTAGGCACCACTGCGGTTCCCACCGGGGAAGTTGAGTTCAACAATTCTCAGGCATTTCTTATTGGAAATCAGGAAGACGGAGTATATCTTTCAATGGAAATCCTTGTTATATCCAGGATCGACGACGCAATCGCTGCCCTGGGTATCGCAAGAAAGGCACTCTGGGAGGCCTATCTTTATGCAAATAAGAGGGAATCCTTTGGAAAGAAACTGATTGAACATCCACTCATGGTGCGTGATTTCATGGAGAAAGAGATTGAACTTCAGGCTGCAATGGCTCTCACGGTTCTGGCAGCGCGTGAATTTGACTCGGTGATTGAGATAAAACCACCATACAACGATAAGTACCAGCTAGCAAGAATGCTTGGGAATATGGCCAAAAGCATAGCTGCGGATACCAGTGCAGAAATAACCAGATATGCGCTGGAAATGATGGGCGGAATAGGTTTCTTTGAGGAATTTCCAATGGCAAAGTTTCACAGGGATGCCATAGTTACATCTATCTGGGAAGGAACAAGCAATATTCAGGCACTTGAGGTTCTCGAGGTTTTGTTGAAGAAAAATGGGATGAAACTGATGGAGGAATATCTCAGACAGATGGCAGCCTCAATAAAGGACACTGCAAGGATGAGTTCTTATACGGAGAAGCTTGAGAAGACTTTCAAAGAAATAAAGGAGATGTTGAGTGCGGGAGACCCGGAATTCTATTCCAAAGAAATATTGAACAAAATAGGGGTGCTAACTGCAGCTCTTCAGATGGAAAAAACAGGTGCTCTACAATCCGAAGGTGAGAGCATCTTCTCCAGGAGCTCCAGACTGTATTTCAAAATGAAACTCGAGAAATTATCTCTCAGTCAAAAAGATGTGGAAAACAATTATGAGATATTTAATTGGATGACCAGCTGATATTGCCAAGTGGGGGCATCCAAGGGGAACATATGTCGGGGAACCGTTAAATATCTCACAGATACTATTCTTTTGCATTTTTATGATTAGGAGAGTAGGTGTCATCGGGGCCGGCATCATGGGACATGGCATTGCCGAGCTTATGGCTATATCAGGCTATGAATTGACAATCCTTGACGTAAGTCAGGATATTCTGGACAAAGCTCTTGAAAAGATTGGATGGAGCCTTGATCGTCTTGAGAATTCCGGAAAAATCAAGGAAAGCAAATCTTCCGTGATGTCCAGATTGCATTTCACTACGAAATATGAGGATATTTCTGGTTTTGACCTCATCCTGGAGGCTGTCAAGGAAAGCACTACTATTAAGAGAGATGTCTACTTGAATCTCTCAAAGGTCCTTGATGAGAACGCAATAGTGGCAACCAATACATCCACAATCCCAATATCGGAACTTGCAGCAATTTATGGAAGGGAAAAAAACTTCATTGGGATGCATTTTTCCAACCCTCCAATTCTTATGCCCATAGTTGAGATAATTAAAGGAAACAAGACCGCTGAAAGCGTAATGGCTGAAACCACCGAATTTGTCAAAAGCCTTGGGAAGGAAATTGTACTGGTGAAGAAGGATGTTCCAGGTTTTATTATTAACAGGCTTAATGATAGAACAATCCTTGAATCCATGACTATCCTGGAGGAAGGGGTCAAACCTGAAAACCTGGACGCAATGGTGAGATACAGACTGGGTTTTCCCATGGGAATGTGCGAACTTCTTGACTTTGTGGGTATTGATACGGTCTACAATGCTAACAAGGAGATGGTGAACAGGGGTTTTGACTCAAGAAGTTCACCAGTACTTGAAGAAATGGTTAGGGAGGGCAAAATCGGAAACAAATCAGGCAGCGGTTTTTACAATTATGGTTCAAAGGGCAGTTACTCCAGACCAAGTATAAAACCCTCTCCGGAAATGTATTCTATTGATCCCCTCAGGCTCCTGGCTCCTGCAATAAATGAGGCTGCGTGGCTTTTAAGGAATGAAGTCAGTTCAAAGGAAGATATCGACAAAGCAATGAAGCTTGCAATGAACTGGCCCCATGGCCCACTTGAATATGCAGACATGTACGGAATAGAAAGTATCACAAATATCCTTAGTGAGAGAAAGGAGGAAACAGGAGAGGCACGTTACCAAACTGACAAGCTACTTATAGAAATGACAGAGAGAAAGGAATTGGGGCAGAGAACTGGAAAGGGTTTCAGAACTTGGCAACACGAATCAATGGCGTTTGGGTCTGTTAACTACTCACTTGTTAACAATTACGCTCTGATCGAATTCAACAGGCCTGACAAACTGAATTCTCTTGATGAGGACACATGGCGTGGACTCAGGGAAGCTCTGGAATATGCAGCTCAGGATACAAATGCCAGATCAGTCGTAATAACTGGAAGGGGTAAGGCATTCTGCGCAGGGGATGATATTGCAATGATGGACTCCTGGAAAAAGGAAGGGGATGCCTATGCCTGGATGCAGAAATATGCTGAACCGCTCCTGTCTACTTTGGGAAGCTACCCCAAACCTTTAATTTCAGCGGTGAATGGAATCGCCTTTGGTGGAGGCTGCGAGCTGAATTTACTATTTGACATCGTGATTGCTGACAGCAGTGCCATTTTCGCAATACCGGAAAGTCTCATTGGTGCCATGCCCCCAATAGCAACTTCCATAGGTTACGCCCTTGTTAGCAGAAAACTGTCCAGATATGCCTTAACAGGTGACTGGTTTACCGCAGAAGAGGCTAAGGAAATGGGTCTGGTGGACATCGTCGTTCCTAAGGGCCATTTGAACAGTGCTGTTTGTGAATTCACTGAAAAGATTTCAAGGACAGCTCCCCTTTCAAGTAAATCCATAAAGTCCGTAGTCAATGAAATAAGGGGTGCTTTTTTCAATCAATCCCAGATTGCTTCAAATGAGCTTGTAAAACTAGCTTCCACCAGTGATTTCAAGGAGGGGCAGAAGGCATTCCTTTCCAAGAAAACGCCGAAATGGGAAGGGAGATGATTCAACTATGATGATCGATGGGACACTCACTGAGGATGAGCAGTTAATATGGGAAAACTTCAGCAGATATCTGGAAGAAAAAATAAAACCATTGCAGAAAGAATGGACTGGCAATACCACTTTCCCCAGAGATATCATGGCCGAATTCTCCAGAGTTGCACTCCCGGCTACAATACCGGTTTCCATGGGTGGAGCGGATGTTTCGGAGACTTCAATAGGCCTAATGTCTGAACTGATGGGGATGTATGAGTTTCCTGTTCCCGCTTTTCTGACCATGCACTTCTCCAAACTCCTGCCACTTGTGATGAACGATGATGTGAGGAGCAAATATATAGAAAGATACCTCAAAGGCGACCTTGTAGTATGTGGGGCGTTCACCGAGCCTGGCCACGGTTCAGATTCAGCATCCATAACGACAAGTGCTGAAAAAATTGGCAGCGATTATAGAATAAATGGTGAAAAGTCATTCGTGAGCAGCCCCTTAATGGCTGATGTCCACATCATAACTGCAAGGGTCAAGGGCTCTGAAAAAAATATCAGCCTGTTTCTCGTCGATTCCGGGGGAAAAGGAGTAGAGCCCTATGGTATGGAATCCATGGCAACAGTTTTCAAGGGTGACTTTGGCGGTGTCAGATTTAGTGATGTTGTAATACCCGAAGGAAACCGCGTTGGGGATGAAAACAGAGGTTTCCATATCCTTATGAAAATCCTTAATGCCCAGCGTGTTCATGTTGCACTGTATTCCATCGGGCTTGCAGAGAAGAGTCTTTCCGAGGCAATTGAGTATGCAAGGATCAGGAAAACTTTTGGAAAGCCCATCTCTTCACATCAGGCTGTATCATTCAGGTTGGCGGAGGACTGGACAAGGCTGGAATCAGTGAGGCTCCTCGCTTATAAAGCGCTTGCAATGCAGGAAAAAGGGGCAGAAAATAGTGCTGAATGTGCAGCAGTTAAGTGGCATGGTTGTGAGGTAGCATTTGATTCAATCAGTCATGCTCTGCAGACCTTTGGAGCATCTGGATATGTTACTTCATCCCCTGTGGAAAGAAGATTCCGGGCAGCAAGGGGTTTTCTGATAGGTGACGGGACTCCGGACATTCAGAAGCTAATCATAAGCAGGAAACTCTTTGGGAGAGAATTTTCCCCATGAAATGATATCTTGACATTGGTGTGTTGCTATTTGTACATTTGCCATTCCAGCGGTGTATGGTAGTTTTTCTTCTTGGGTGTATATTTACCCCAGTTTAGTTAATGTAAATGTGAACTCAAATGGAGACCACTATTCTGGACTTCGGCACTCTGGACAAAGAATATTTCAAAGCAACCAGGCAACCAAAACTGATGGTGCTGGATGAAAAGAAATATCTCACCCTTGATGGAAAAGGAAATCCCGATAGTTTTGGGTACCAGGCCGGTATTGAGGCCATATTCTCCACCGCATACCAGTTAAAGTTCCTTCATAAGAAGAAGGGGGAGGATTTCAAAGTGTCCAAACTCGAGTGCCTCTGGTGGGCTGAAGAGAACAGGAGCTTTGAAACAACTCCAATGGATCATTGGCACTGGAAATTAATGATTAGAATACCGGATTTTGTCACAAATGCTGAACTAAAAAGCTCAATTGGAAGAATCAGTGAAGAAAGGGAATTACAGGAGGTACTTGGGATTAAGATTGGATATTTGAAAGAGGGAAAGTGTGTTCAAATTCTTCACGTCGGACCATACGATAAAGTGGGTGACAGTTACCAGAAACTGATTGAATTTATTGAAGACTCAGGATTTCACAGTAATGGTCCCTACCATGAAATTTACATTTCTGATCCAAACAGAACACTTCCTGAAAACTTAAAAACGATAATCAGACAACCTGTTAAATGAAATTAGTCAAAAAAACAGAAATTGAAGAATGGGAAATACAACCAAGTTCTTGAAAAATATAGAAAATATGGGTCTGCCCGGATTTGGACCGGAGTTTCCAACTCCCGAAGCTGGAAGGATACCAGGCTACCCCACAGACCCCTTGATCCCTGATAGTGTAAAGCCATGTTTTAAATTTACTGTATTTAAGCCAGATCAGGTACGGGCCGAAATTATTTTCGCGCCAAAAGTATTTTATAAGGTCCATATTTGTTTCACTTATGGCAAGAATCTGCCCCAACTGTGGCACCAGAAATAAAATGGGCAACATAAAGTGCCCAAAATGTGAGAACTCACTTTTGCCAGTAATAGATAGTGAAATTACCGCACTCAAGGACATGAGGGTCTATTCTATCATTGTGCTCGTTTTTGCAGCTTTCGGCACTCTTTCATTTGCATTGAATATAATAAATACAGGGAGCATTGCCTCAGGAGGACTGTTTTCCCTTTTCGGACTAGGTTTGTCAGGACCCATTAGCTCAACAATTACAACACTTTTCATATTGCTTGAAGTTGTCATTATAGTTTCCCTGTTCTTTCAGATCGTTTCATATATTTATCTCAGGTCCTGTTTTTCCAAACTTCGTCCCGCAGATTACAATTTTTCCTCTCCCAAGACTGGAACCACATTGTTGATCATCGGACTGACTTTGGCCATGGTTGGACTAGCAGTGCTTCTCGCACTTATATTCCCACTCATCTCAGCCAATCCAGGAAATATTACTACACAGACACCATATGTTCTGGCTATTTTCGCACTTGCAGGTTTTGTGGTTATTATTGGCGGTATTCTTACACTTATAGGTTACATAATGGGAGTTCTGATTGGAACCCACAGGATGGCCACCAAATTTGAAGAGCCGATGTTTGATATTGGCTGGATCCTGCTACTTGTGTCACTTTTCTTCTCCCCCCTGGCCCTTGCTTCAGGCATATTATTCCTGCAGGGTACAATTACAACAAGGAAGAGGTTAATGGAAGTAAAATCGGGGGCCATGGAGTAGCCTCCGACCCCTGAACCATGGAACTTGTATTTTCAACACTTGCCAGCCAGGCAATCAATTTTTTCGGGCGCCAGCATGCCTGGTACTACATTAAATTTATGAATCTAAATGATCATTTTTTCTCGTTTTACAATCATTTTGTTCAATATTCACGGTTCACAGTATTGGAATAAGGCAATTGACGTATCATGTAGTAGACAAGAATAGAAGTTTTTAAATAGAGCAGAAAATAATGAAGAACGTCGGAAGCAATGGAAAACGTGTTAAATCCGGCACTCCAGAATGGCATCTTACGTGGGCCATGAAGGTAGGGATAAAATGGAAAAAGCGGAACTTAATTCTGTCGAAGAATGGGTTGAAAGTATCTCAAAGATAACTAAACCTGATAAAGTTGTATATTGTGATGGCAGCAGGGAAGAGTATGATAGGATCATCAAGGAAATGGTGGCCGACGGCAGCCTGATTAAGCTAAACCAGGAAACATTCCCTGGTGGCTATCTTTCAAGAAGTGACCCAAGGGATGTAGCAAGGACAGAAAAATCCACTTTTATTTGTTCTGAGGAAGAGAATCAGGTTGGCCCGCTCAACAACCACATGTCTCTCAGTGAGGCACGTGAAATCACAGACAGGCTTATGGATGGTTCCATGAAAGGGAAGACCATGTACGTGGTGCCATATATTATGGGTCCGGTAAATTCAAGTTATTCAGAGGCCGGAGTAGAGATCACTGATAACCCGTATGTTGTCGTCAATATGTACATTATGACGAGGATGGGCAAGGTTGCCATGGACAGAATCCGCAAGGATGGCAGATTCGTGAAGGCCATACATGTTTCAGGAGACCTTGATCCGGAAAACAGGTATATCCTCCATTTCCCATGGGAACGACTCGATCTGGATGCCCATATTGTTAGCATAAATTCTGCATACGGAGGAAACGCCCTTCTCAGCAAAAAATGTCATGCACTTAGAATTGCCAGCGTAGAAGCAAATGACGATGGGTGGATGGCTGAGCACATGCTCATACTGGAAATAGAGAATCCAGAAGGTAAAAAGTACTATTTTGCAGCCGCATTCCCCAGTGCCAGTGGAAAGACGAATCTTGCCATGATTAAGCCTCCCAAGGATTATGCGGAGAAAGGGTGGAAAGCCAGGCTAATCGGTGACGATATCTCCTGGATGCACATTGGAAAAGACGGGAGGCTCTATGCTATTAACCCCGAGAATGGTTTCTTTGGAGTGGTGCCAGGAACCAATTCTACAACAAACCCAAATGCAATGCAAAGCATTAGGAAAGACACAATTTTCACCAATGTCGCCCTAACTGAAAACAATGAACCATGGTGGGAAGGTCTTCCAGTACCACATGGAAAACTCATAGACTGGAAGGGGAATGAGCACAGACCGGAAACCAGGCAAAAGGCAGCACATCCAAATTCAAGATTCACAACACCTCTTAACAAATACCCAAGTCTTTCAGGCGAGGTTGAAAACCCGGAAGGGGTCCCAATAACTGCAATTCTGTTTGGGGGCAGAAGAGGAGACACAATTCCTTTGGTATTCGAGTCCTTTGACTGGAATCATGGTGTTTTCCTCGGCGCAACAATGGGTGTAGAACAGACTGCTGCGGCAGAGGGGCAGGTCGGAGTCGTTCGAAGGGATCCCATGGCAATGAGACCTTTCTGTGGCTACAATGTTTCCCATTACTTCCAGCACTGGCTTACCATGGGTGAGAAATCCAAGAACTTCCCGGGCATTTATTATGTGAACTGGTTCAGAAGGGATCAGGAAGGTAATTTCATATGGCCAGGCTTCGGCGAGAATCTCAGGGTGCTTGAGTGGATTATCGGCAGGGCGGAGGGAAAAGCAGGGGCAAAGGACAGCCCTATTGGCAGGCTTCCCGATGACACTTCTTTCAATTTCGAAGGCCTGAACCTCTCAAAATCGCAGAAAGAAAAGCTGTTTGCAATAGACTACGAAGAATGGAGTTCCGAGATGACAGAAATGGAGGAATTTACCAGATCTCTTGGGAAAGAACTCCCGGTTGAAATTAGAAATCAACTAAAACTTTTGAGAGAAAGAATGGGGAGCTAAACTCCTCCAGATTTTTTATCATGATCCACAGGTCCGGTTTTTTGAATTAATTATTAACAATCAATAATAAATAAGTACTCAAATCCCCTATTCTTAATTATGGCAGACGAACCAAAAATATGGCTCGATGGCAACATCATAAATGAGAGCGATGGCAAGGTACCGATTTTAACTCATTCTCTCCAGTATGGAAGTGGCATATTCGAGGGAATAAGATCATATGAAACTGAAAAAGGTTCGGCTGTATTCAGGCTCGATGATCACATAAAGAGGTTCCTCAATACTGCCAGGACCTATTATATGGACCTTCCTTACCTTCACCACCAGATAAAATCAGCAATATTGGAGATCTTAAAGGCCAACAACCTGAAATCTTCATATATCCGGCCATTTGCATTTTACAATGATAACAGGATTGGTGTGCACACAAAGGGGAAAAGGATCAGCGTTTTCATCGCAGCCATCCCCTATGGGGCATACTTTGGAAATGCGAAAGAAAAGGGGCTGAGGTGTAAAGTATCCTCCTGGCACAGAATTACTTCATCAGTTCTCCCAATACAGGCAAAAGCCAGCGGCAATTATCTCAATTCAATAATTGCCAACTCCGAAGTTGTAAAAGCAGGTTACGATGAGGCAATATTGATCTCAGCGAGTGGTTACGTTGCCGAGGGACCAGGCGCAAATATATTCCTGGTCAAGGATGGAACACTCATAACCCCGAACAAGGATTCTGACATTCTTTTGGGAATTACACGGGATTCTGTAATAAAGATAGCAAATTCACTGGAGATCCCTGTTGAGGAAAGATTTGTTCACAGGGAGGAACTGTATTCAGCTGACGAAGTATTCTTTGCAGGAACTGCCGCTGAGATAACTCCGGTGATTAACGTTGACAATATTGAGGTCAGCGAAGGAAAACCTGGGAAGACCACGGTCAAAATTGCAGATAAATTCTCAAATATAGTTCACGGCAGAGACAGTTATTTCAGTGAGTGGCTTACTCAAGTCACTTTTTAGGGCCGTTCATGGATTTTCTGCTGAACGCCTTTTCCATTATTTCTTTTGAAAAGTGTACATCTCCTGTAAGCTTGAAAATAGCATCTTCAAGCACTTCTCTATCAAAGTAGATCATCTTCCTGGTCATTCCGCCGTCTATTACCATGTCCTGGCCGTTAATCCACTCACCTTTTTCTGAGGCAAGAAAAGAAACTAAATTTGCCACATCTTCCGGTCTTCCTATTCTCACAGAAGGATGTTGCAGGTGATCAAGGGAATTGAATGCAGTTTTTTCTTGAGGTATATGCCAACTTGAGGTGTCTATCCAACCGGGTGAAATTGAATTGACCCTTATTCTTCTCTCAGACAGGGTAAGTGAAAGTGAATGGGTAAACGCAACAACACCGCCCTTGGAAGCTGAATATGGGAGTGTGTTTTTTTCTGATTGATATGCTCTTGTGGAGGCAATATTGATGATACAGGATCCATCTTTCATCAATGGAACCAGATAATTTGAAGCGTGGAACATTCCATTCAGGTTCGTGTTCAGTATTCTGTTCCACACATCGTCAGTTTTTGCGGGAAATCCCATGAAGGGATGTGCAATTCCCGCATTGTTTACAACAAGATCAAGTGACACCTTGTCTTGTTTGAGTTTCTCAGAAACCGCTACCCAGCTTTTCGAATCACCCACATCAAGCTCGAAAAAGAAAGCGTTAAGTCCAGACTCTTTCAACAGCTTCTGTCTTACTTCGCCCTTTTTTTCATCAATATCACAGAAGTAAACAGCATATCCCTCTGATGCAAGGGAATGTACTATGGCAGCACCTATACCTTCTGCGCCGCCTGTCACAAATGCAGTCCGGACAGTATTCATGTCTAATGCATGAAGCTGGAATTAAAAAAATTGTTCAGTGTGGGAAATAAGAAAATGGGATTAATATGAAGATCTTCTTCTGTCGTTAGATCTTCGGTTATTATTCCTGTATCCGCCACCGCTATTTCCACGTCTTGGCGGGCGGTTTCCACTTTGGCGGTGTGGTGGTCTTCCACCATTTCCGTGGCCATTGTTGTTATTGCCTTTCCTTTCCGAGAAATAGCCAACGTTTCTCCCCACATCGTTGTATGGGTCCTGGTTGAGCTCTATTCTCATCATGTGAATATTTATGGCTCTTTCAATCTGTTTAATTTCGTTCAATTCTGATTCATCTACGATGGTAAAAGCGGATCCGGTATTTCCCATCCTTGCAGATCTGCCAACTCTATGGACATATACAAAGGGTTCATTGGGGAGATCAAAATTGATAACATCTGACACGTCATCAATGTCAAGTCCTCTTGCGGCTACGTTTGTTGCAATGAGGAACCTGCTACCATTTCTAAATTCAGAAAGGGATTTTTCTCTCTGGGCCTGAGTGAGATCACCGTGAATTACAGTTGCATTGTAACCTTCTTGAGCCAGAACTTTATAGAGTCTGTCCGCGCCTCTCTTTGTTTCTGCGAAGATGATTGATTTTGTTGGGTTATATTCGTTGATGTATGCAAGCAGTGCAGGTACCTTTCTTGAGCCATTTGAAATGGCATAGCTGTGTGATATGGTGTTGACCGTCATCTGCTCCTGTGCACCAACTTTCAGAAACTCAGGGTTCTTCATGAACCTCTTTGTGAGTTTTAGAATTTCATTGGGAATGGTCGCAGAAAACAGCATCGACTGCTTTTGCTTTGGACATTTTGATATTATGTACTCTATGTCTTCAATGAAACCCAGGTCAAGCATTACATCTGCCTCATCCAGAACAAGGAACTTGATTTCTGAAAGGTCAAGTTCACCTCTCTTCATGAGATCAATAATTCTGCCGGGGGTACCAATTACAATGCTAGGATTTCTCCTCAGTTGCTTAATCTGTGGTTCTATACCTGCTCCTCCGTAAACTACAACTGATTTAACATTGCTGTTTGCGGTCATTTTTGTTGAAACATTATACACCTGCAATGCAAGTTCTCTGGTTGGAAGTATTACCAGGGAAGACATTCTGTTTCCCGGTTCTGTCTTCTGAAGAATAGGTATTAGAAAGGCACCAGTTTTTCCTGTTCCTGTCTTTGATCTTACTATAAGATCATGGCCATCAAGTGAAAGAGGAATTGCTTTCTCCTGCACTTCTGTTGGGCTAGTGAAATTCATTTCATCAAGGGATTTCAAAATTTCACTTTTTAATCCGAAAGTCCTAAAATCTGTCATTTTTACACTCTGTCTACTGGAATTAAGAATATTCTTTCATTTCCTGTTTTTATCTGTATAGGCTAATTTCGAAGTCATATTTAAGATAGGAGGTAGCTGGTATGGGATTCTCGTCCTTTTTAAATACTGACATTTAAAAAAATTCAACTCCTGTCAAATCAGGAGCGTGAACCTCTGTTAATGGAATCTCTTATCTTAACCCAGGTGAAGATAAGAAGAAGTCCGGGAATTACTCCACCTATGAAAGGGATAATCTGCAGTATTCCAAGTACAAGAGCGGATGTTTCGGCCTCCTGGCCATGGCCCTCGCTCAATGGTTTGTATACTAGGAAATAATTGAGCAACATAAAGATAAATGGAACTATTGCCAGAGGAAGAAAGACAAGCGCAAAAACCAAACCAATGAGGTCGAAGATTATAGCTATGAGCGCAAGTGTTTTTGCGGTTTCCAAATCTCGGTCCATAAAATCATAACAAGTAAGTTGCCTAAAAGATTTTTCATATAGGTGTGTGTTCAGATTGTGCAATTCTAACAATGGAATTTATTTTAATAAATGCAGTTTTAATACTATTGATGCCAAACTCACATTGTTCAATCTGTAACGGCAGTGCTGATGTCACATTCTCTAGGCGAGAGCTATGGAGAAATGAGAGGTGGAGATTAAGTGTTTCAAGATACAAGGACGTGTTCGGTTTCTGTTATCTTGAGCCGCTGAGACACATCAGATATATTACTGAGCTCGACGGGGAGGAAGCCAGGGAATTTGGCCCACTTCTGGCCAACATTACTTCCGCATTAAGGGCAGCAACTGGCTGTAAGCTTGTTTACGTCTACATTTTTGGAGATCATATACCTCATATGCATGTGCATCTTGCCCCTCATACAGACGGTGACCTCTTTACTGAAGATGTGGTCAAGGCTGGTGTTAAATTCAGCGATGAAACCATGAGTGAGGAGGTTGTTTCCGCGTTTATAAGGCAAGTAAGAAATTTCATAGCAAGTTCCATATGATCACCATAGTTCCAGAACCAGGTGTTGAAGGTTAATTTGTAGCCTTTGAAAAAAAGAATCAATGAAATAGGCATCTGTTATGCTTTAACATGGGTGCCCGGGTATTGTCAGTAAGTCTAAACCAGGAACATAACTTTTCAAAGAAAAGAGAGGGCAGAATCATGCTGGTTAAAGGCCTTGGCGTTGAAGGTGACGCTCACTTCGGGGCAACGGTTCAGCACAGGTCAAGAGTTGCAAGAAATCCGGAGCAACCTAATTTTAGACAGGTTCATCTTCTGCAGTCTGAAATCCTTGAAGAACTTAAGACGAAGGGTTATACCATTAACCCAGGAGAAATGGGTGAAAATATCACCACTAGAGGAATAGATCTTCTCTCGCTTCCAACGAATGCTGAATTAAGAATAGGTAAGGAAGCAGTGGTGCAGGTTAAAGGTCTAAGGAATCCATGTTCCCAGATTGATGATTTCAAGAATGGCCTAATGCGCCAGTTTGTAAGAAAAGATGATTCTGGAAATCCAGTTTACCTGGCAGGAGTAATGGGAGTAGTTCTCACAGGTGGAGAAGTAAAGCCCGGCGACTCCATTGTAGTGTCTATGCCTGGTAAACCGCACTTAAAACTGGACCTGGTTTGAATTTTATCTGGAATTATTGGACTTCACGAATATCAGAAGATCAATAAGTTCAGAAGCCTCTTTCCTGGTTAGTTCATTGGTCACACCCTTTCCACAGGCCAGCAGATACCTTCTAACGGTATTCCTGCTAAAAGGGCTATTTTGAAGTCTGGATATGTAGTCTATCTGACTCCAAGTTGGGTTAGTTGGGAATGACATGATTTAAGATCTGTTTTTAATATCTCAGTATTTTTGTTCAACAAAAAAATGAGTAAATGAGAAATGTAGATCATAAAAGACGCTACAATTTAATGTGAACAATCGAAACGGAACCCAGGACTGATTGCTGAAAAATTTCTTGCCATTTTACATAAGTTTGAAATAATAAATGTTAATGCATCTTTCGTTTAGAAACTATCAACGGCGACTAACAATCAGTTGATACCCACTCTATCTACAATCGGAGTGGTGCTGCAATTCATTGGTGATGATGCCAAAACAGCGGAGGAAACAAAACTTGGAAACAGAAAACATGCCAGCAACACAGGGTAAAATCTTCGAACAGATCTCAACAGAACTTGCACACACCGGATATGGTTTTTACAATCAGGGCTGGCTTTATGGAACAAGCGGAAACCTGAGTGCTGTGCTTAGAAGAGAACCCCTCTTACTTGCAATAACTGGCAGTGGATTAGATAAAGGGCATATGGAGACAGAACAAATAATACACATAGATCATGATGCAAATGTTCTTCTAGGAAAATACAGGCCGTCGGCGGAAACTGCACTTCACATTGCTGTGATAGATGAAACTGGCTGCGGGTCTGTCTTTCATACCCATTCTGTCTGGTCCACACTTGTTTCCAGAAAACATGAAAAAGAAGGCGGGATTAGGATCGAAGGATTTGAGATGCTCAAGGGTCTTGATGGGGTAAGAACGCATGAGCACACTGAATGGATCCCAATATTTCCCAATACGCAGAACATGGATGCACTTGCAATGGAAGTGAGAAATGTATTGAGAAAAACCCCCCAAATCCACGGATTTCTGTTAAGTGGCCATGGGCTTTACACCTGGGGAAAAGATATTCAGGAAACAAAAAGACATGTAGAGGTCATGGAGTTTCTTATTGAAGCTTATGGGCGAGCAAATCAGGTTTGAAAGTAAAATAAATAATGAAAGGCAAAATGGTGAGTTAAGTGGTAGTAGTAACAGTTCCTGACAAGAAATTAAAGATAGAGGATCCGGAAAAAGCAAGAAAATACCTGGCTGAAATTGGAATTACGTATGAGAAGTGGGGGACGGGCAGACAGGTAGATGCAAAATCAAGTTCTGAGGATATACTTGAAGCATACAGTGAAGAGATTGAGCGGCTCAAGCAAAGCGGCGGTTATACAACTGCTGACGTAATCGACTTAACTGAGAAGACTCCCGGGCTCGATGCAATGCTTGCAAAATTCAATAAGGAACACTGGCACAGCGAGGATGAAGTGAGATTCACTATTTCAGGAAGGGGGGTATTCCACATTCACCCCGAAAACTCGGATGTGGTTGCAGTTGAAGTTTCTGAAGGTGACCTCCTGAGAGTTCCAAACGGGACAAAACACTGGTTTGATTTGTGCGGAGATAAGAATATAAGGGCAATAAGGCTCTTTCAGGATATGTCAGGCTGGACTCCATATTATGTCAAAGATGGTGTAGATGGAAATTATGAACCCTTATGTCTCGGCCCTGCATATTTCAGGCCGAACACAGTAAGGTAGTCTTTAGTGAAAAACCAGTCTCTTGAAGGAATCAAAGTCATTCTCCTTGATATAGAAGGGACCACAACTCCACTGGATTTTGTACACAAGACTCTTTTCCGATATGCTTCGGATAATGTTGAGAATTTTCTGAGGAAAAATTTCAATGATGGTAAAGTAAAAGCACTTGTGGAAGAACTTAAATTACTTTACACGAAACACCTCTTCGATGATCAGATGCCTGAACAATGGAAATCTGAGAGTGACAAAGCGCAAATCAAATCCACGGTTTCCTTTGTCAAATATCTCATCAGTAGAGATAGTAAGGAATCGTCTCTTAAGGCGTTGCAGGGCTTGATATGGGAGGAAGGTTACAGTAATGGGGCATTAAAGGGAGAAGTCTATGAAGATGTTCCAAGAGCCATGGAAAGATGGAGGAATGGGGGGATTTCCATATGCATATACTCTTCCGGAAGTGTTTTGGCCCAAAAATTAATTTTCAGCACCACAGAATATGGGGATCTGACAAAGTTCATATCAGCCTTTTATGACACAGCTGTGGGCGGCAAAAGAGAATTAAACAGCTATGCCAGGATTTCCCTAAAGCTTGAGACCAGACCTGAAAAAGTACTCTTTATTTCAGATGTGTTTGAAGAAGTCGATGCAGCGAGGAAGGCTGGAATGAAAGTAATTCTGATATCAAGGAAGGAACCTTCGGTGATCCCTGAAAATTCAGTGGTTGTAATAAGCGATTTCAATAATTTGTAGTATTGGTAAATACGTAGCATATCAGTTTCTAAATCAATTTCCTTTTAAATAAATTTGAAAAAAACCATTTATTTTATGTATCCTCCCGCAAAAATCTAGATTACCGAAAGATTTTAATAAACATATATATAAGTTTTATGGATGAATAGTTCAGTCAAGGCATTGGTCTTTACAGTTGCCGTTCTGGCAATAGTAGCTGGGGCCTATTACGAGATTCAGACTAAACAGGATCTCGGCACCAAGCTAATCGCACCCCAGAACAGTGGACAACTTGACCTGTATGTCTATGACGCCCCTGCACACAACGTAAGTGCGGTGTACATGACTTTTTCCGTAATATCCCTTTACGTGAATTTTGTCGGTTGGACTAACTATTCACTAGGCAAGAAAACTGTTGATATATCAGACCTAGGGGCATCAAATGCATCACTACTTACTGGTTTGTCACTTTCACCGCAGCAATATACTGCGGTTGGGTTGTACGTTACTAATGTAGTTGCCACAGTTAACAATGTCAATGAAACCTTCTCGCTGGCATCGCAGCATGCACTTGTGTCACATTCCTTCAGTGTAGTCACGAACAAGACTACCAATATAGACATCCAATTTTATCTTGGCAGCGATCTCAACCTCAACACCAAGGTTTTCACACCCGGTATTGGCACTTCGTTCAGTGCGGGAAAGAGTGGTTCCATCGTGAACGGTACTGCCAACTTCTTCACTTACGATAAGCCATCGCTCAATGTAAGTGCGGTTTACCTGAATTTCTCAGAGATATCCCTGCATGGGGTGCAAACGGGTTGGAACAACTATTCTGTTACCAATCAGACAATCAATATCTTCAACCGCAGTGCCGCCAACGCTTCTCTATTGAATAGTCTTAGCCTGGCCCCTCAACAATACACAATGATCCGGCTCTATGTTCAAAACGTGACTGCAACTGTAAACGGAGTCAATGAAACGTTCAAAATTGCTTCACCTTATGCATTCATAAATCAACCCTTCAATATAACCTCAAAAGGAACTGTTAATGTCATGATACAGTTCAACTTGACAGCTGATTTGAATGTTAACGGGAGAATGTTCACCCCATTAATTGGGACAACTGTCAGTACTTCATAAAATCCGAAACGTCTCTAGTTAATTTTTAACTCGTTCATTTTGCCATAAATGAGCTTCAATTAAGGACGGTTGCGTATCCCAAAAGCAATAGAATGAAGCACTCAAACAGAAATGGTATTTTCAGGGTATATCCAGAGGCAATATTTCTGCTGTGGCAGTATTGAGTGAAAAGGGGAGTTAAAAATCATGGGAGTTGATTCTTTCCGCAAAGTGTATTTCCCTTTCTCAAAAGGATAGTTGGATTGGATGCCGGGATCGGGGTTCGAACCCGAGACCTCCGGATTTCTCAGAACTATTAATTCTTATGAGTCCGGCGCTCCTCCAGCTAAGCCACCCCGGCATTAAAAAAAGGGGATTATGGTAGTTGTTCTACGCTCTCGCTTTCTTCTTCCTGGGTTACCGGGACTTCCTGTTTTGGAACTGGTGTTGTACCGGAAAGAACGGATTTTCGGACCTCTATTTTCTTGATTGGGTATATGTCCTTTGTAGCGTTTACGATGTCTCCATATATTTCATCGCCGATTACATATTTTGCAATTTCACCATATGGCATGGTAACAGCTTTTTCGACTAGAAAAACTTCAACAGCCTTTCTTATCTCGCTCCTCTTTGAGGTAGTAAGCTTTCCATCGGTCACTATTACAACTTTAAGGACCATTTCAACGTTATCGGATGTTGCTACTTCCTTTATAACGTCAATTCTTTCCTTTCTCCTTCTGACCATTCTTCTGATGTAATCATCACTAAGGCTGTGGCCGACAAATTCAGAGCTGCACTTTGATCCCTGGCACGATAATACCTTGAAGATCATTTTGGCGTTAGCCCTCTTGAAGTTGCCGGTAAAGTCTGAAACCGGAACTTCAATTTTTCTTCCCACCATTGTTTCCGGGGAGTTGCCAATGCTAAGGCTGATCTCCTTGCCCCCAAGGTAATCGGGAGCGTTAATCGTATACCAGTTTTTCTCTTTCCACTTGTCTTTTCCTTTTCTTTGTGCTCTATCCTTTGCCATTAAATCCCTCGTGGTTCGGCGCAATTAAGCGTAATGCCAACGTAATGCCTGTTTTTAAATTAAATGTTTCGTTATTCCTTGAACAGACAAAACTCATCTTTCCAGAGCAGCAGTCATACAGTGGGCTCCACCATATCCGCCTGTGAGTTCGCTCAGATTTACAGTAATGTTGTCGATGCCAAGTTCCCTGATCTCCTTTCTGTTGGGAAATAGGTTGTCCCCTCCTCTCCGGTTCATGTCATTTATTACCTCTCTTTCAACATTCTCTGGAAATACATGTTCCTTGAGGAGCCTCTCTAGCACATTGGAGACGTTCACGGTCACAATTTTTTTGTCAGAGAGCGTAAGGATGTTGGAAGTAT
>JBJKQM010000021.1:0-26329 GCA_046705365.1 Thermoplasmataceae archaeon | reverse complement strand
GTGAATGCCGCAATTTCCACAAAGTAAGACCAGATCAGGCTTCCAGCGTATTCGAGAGACAGGGTTGATCCTGTGGCCCTATAAAGGAAAATATTGAAAACAGCGGTCCCAATTGCAAAAGCTACAATCATGCTCCCAACATTCGCTATGTATCTAGAGAGTATTATCCGGCCCTTTGTAACAGGCCTTGTTATGACCGATTCCAGCACTCCGCTGGCTTTGTCCTTTCCAAAGTAGAAATAGGCCGATAGAGATGCAAGTACTGGTATAATCAACCCAAACAAAGCCGCGAATACATTAAACACAAGCGTAGCCACTCCAATCTTGGAAATTATATTCTGAGGGATATATTGCGCTGAGGTGATTCCATTAGCTGTTGAATTGTTTGCACTAAAAACAGATACCGCAACTCCCTGTGTTGCTGAGAGATTAGCGGGATTGATGTCGATCAGCTGAGTTCCCACTTTGCTTACAGTTACTTCAGTGTAGAATGTCGAGTTCTGCATGCTTATTGGAAGAGTTGAACTGCCTGTAATATTATAAATCCCATAGTAAATGTATATCTTGTTTGAAGTCTCGTTAAGGTAGGTCGGGGAGTAGTACAACAGAAGCTCGTGCGAATTGGTTGTGCCTGGTTTTGTTATAGTGGTTAGGTATGCCTGAACACTATTCCCAGTGAAATACTTCCCAACCATGAACGTGTGGTGAACAAATGCTCCGATTGAGCTGGTAATGGGGTTCAACGAGTAATTAAACAGGAGTTGTATTGCGTCGCTCTTAATTGTGTAATGGGCAAAACCACTAGAATCGGTGGTCAGATTAACATAAGTATTGTTATATTGGGCATAAATCTCCAGGTTCGAGGCGGCCTGCCCGTTCTCATTGAATGCAAAAATAGTTACATTGTAGGTCCCATTGGAATAAATATAGCTTGAATTGGTGTGAATTGTTGGTTGAGTGCTTGAGGAGCCTGCTGCCGTAAGTGCATATCCAATTCCTGCAGACACGACGATTATGAAAATGATTGATATTATGGTGAATTTCCCTGATAGGGTTCTTCTCAGGTCATATATGAAATCCCTCATCTGCCATCACCTTTTCCCACGAGCTGAAGGAAGTAATCTTCGAGATCTTCCCCAGTAACGTCAAAGAAGGAAATGTCATAATCACTCTTTGCAAGGATGTTGTTCACTTTCCGGGATTCTGCAGCAGTGCCTTTGAGATTCTTTATGGTGACCATGTTTCCATTCACTTCCACATCTCCATATTGTTCCATTATTCCAATGGCATCCTTGTCAATATTCTCGATTTTGATCCTTACAATCGAGGCCCCAAGATTGGATAAATCAGCCCGCTCCACAACATTGATGAGTTCTCCTCTCCTGATTATGGCTATTCTGTCTGCAACATTCTCGAGTTCTGAGAGAATATGCGACGAAAGAAATACGGATTTCCCATCCTTCTTCAATTTGATCATGAAGTCTCTCATGTTCCTGACCCCTTCTGGGTCGAGTCCATTTAGAGTTTCATCGAAAAGGAAATTTTGAGGATCGCCGATCATTGCAGCAGCTATTGAGAACCTCTTCTTCATACCCTGTGAGTAGTCTTTGAGCTTCTTGTTTCTTGCCTCCCATATGTTGAACTGTTTAAGCAGAGATTCTATGTTTGCTTCGACCTCATCTCCCTTAAGCCCGTAAAATCCAGCATAATATTTCAACAAAGGCACAGATCTGGCATTTGGCTCAAAATTGGGAAGCTCGGGAACCCACCCAATATGCGTTGAAGCTTTGATCTTTTCCTTCACAATATCGAAGCCATTGACTTTGACGTGCCCGCTGCTTGGAAAAATAATTCCTGAAACAACCCTTATTGTAGTAGATTTTCCTGCACCATTCAGGCCCGCAAAACCCAGAATCTCTCCATCGTTAATTTCAAGATCAAGTTTGCTCACTGCAGGAGGGGCATTTCTTCCATATAGTTTGGACAGCCCCTTTATCTCGATCATAAGGGGAGAGAGTCCTGAAAGTTATATAAGTATTTGTTTATTTTATTGCACTGAGCACTCTGCAATTAATTAAATAAAGCCCTGCAGATTAAGTATCAGATGGCAAAAATCATCATACCAATGATTACACCCTTTTCCAGTGAAGAACTCGATAAGGCCACATTGAGGAAATTCATATCTTACGCATTTGAAAATGGCTTCGATGGCTTGTTCCCGGGAGGTTCCACCGGTGGTTTTGCTTCACTGTCAATGAAACAGCATAAAAACCTGCTTTCTGAAGTGATCGAAGAAACCACAGGAATGGAGCTTTTCGCAGGAATCTGCAGAAACAACGTGGAAGAGACACTGGAACTCGGAAATTATGCCATTGACCTTGGATACCACAATATTGTCAGTATCAACCCGTATTATCACAAATACAGCCATGAATCAACCATGAATTATTTTTCCATATTGCTGGAAAAACTGGATTCTGATTTCTACATTTACAACAATCCTTCATTAAGCGGATCGGAGTTGACGCCTGAAATGGTTTCTGACCTTAAAGAAGAGCACTCCACACTTGTGGGAATGAAAGACAGCGGGAACAATTTTGAGATTTTCAAGGAATTTCTCAGGATCAAGGGATTGGTTGTCCTTCAGGGAAAGGATGCCATGCTGAAGGAATCCATCGAAGCAGGGGCTGCTGGTGGAGTCTGCTCCACTGCAAACTTTGCCCTGAACACCATGCTCATTGCAAAAGGGAAGCCCCAGGCAAATGAAGCTTCCGTGATGACAAAAGAACTTGTAAAGGCTGTTTCAGGGTACGAGGTTCCGGCAATCCACAACTATCTGTTCAGGAAACTCATCCTTGGTGAAGAAAATCCAAAAGACTACATCAATCTGCCATTTGTAGACCTTGACCCGGCTCCTGAAATGGAGAAATTCAGAAAGTATTCATTCCTTCCCGAAAGATGACCGGTAACTGATATATCTCAGATGAGTATCACAGGTCTATGAAAGTCAATGTAGATGGTGAGGTGAAACATCTATTCGCTGTCTGGTACGAAGACGATACAGTGAAACTTATTGATCAGAGAAAACTCCCTGATAAAATTGAAATTTTTGATGCCAGAACTTCAGATGACATAGCATACGCAATTAAGGATATGGTAGTTAGAGGGGCCCCTGCTATAGGTGTTACTGCTGCTTTTGGCCTAGCAATGGCCAAGATTAAGGGAGAGGATATGGGCCCTGTAGTGGAAAAGATTAGCAAGACAAGGCCAACTGCTTTTGACCTTTTCAAAGCCATAGCATACATGAAGGCAAACAACTTCGATATTGTGGCTGCCAGAAGATACTCCAATGAAATTAGCGGCAGATGCAAGAAGATCGGGGAATATGGCAATGAATTCATCAGCAACAGGTCAAGAATTCTCACACACTGCAATGCAGGCGCACTTGCCGTGGTGGACTGGGGAACTGCACTCGCACCCATGAGATTTGCCAAGAACCAGGGAAAGGACATCTTTGTCTTCGTTGATGAGACCCGGCCCAGGCTTCAGGGAGCAAAGCTTACTGCCTGGGAACTGGGACAGGAAGGTATCGACCACGCCATTATCGCCGACAATGCCGCAGGCCATTATATGAGGAGAAAAGAAATAGATCTTGCAATAGTCGGTGCCGACAGGATTACTGCAAATGGAGATTTTGCAAACAAAATAGGTACATACGAAAAAGCTGTGGTTGCAAGAGAAAATGGGATTCCATTCTACGTTGCTGCCCCTGGAAGCACCTTTGACTTCTCCATAACGACAGGCGATGACATTCCTATTGAAGAAAGGGGAGAGGATGAAGTTCTGATTGTGAATGACAAAAGGTTGGGCCCAGACAGTAGCCACGCAAGGAACCCTGCTTTTGATGTTACTCCGGCCAAATATGTTACTGCATTCATAACAGAATATGGTGTTTTCAGACCCGAGGATCTTGGAAAACTCAGAAACACAATGGAAAAAGACCTGTTCATGAAATCCCCGCAGTGAATCCTATAACCGTGCGAACAATTAAGGCAATACTATCCATAACACCAAGCATAGGACTATCTGGAGAGATTAGAATTGACGGATAAGATGGACGTAACACCCTGGGAAGTATCAGGTGATCTGCAGGAAACTGATTACGGGAGGATAGCCACTGAATTTGGGGCAAAACTCATCGACAGAAGCATGCTTGACTCCATACGGGAGATAACAGGAGATATCCATCCATTCCTCAAATACGGTATTTTTTATGCCCACCGCGACCTGGACATTCTCCTTGGAGAATACAGGAAGGGCAATCCGTTTTACCTGTATACCGGAAGAGGACCGTCTGGGAAGATGCATCTGGGCCATCTGCTTCCTTTCCTCTTCACCAAGTGGCTCCAGGAAAAATTTGGCGTTGATTTGATAATTCAGATCACGGACGATGAAAAGTTCCTTTTCAGAGATATAAGCTGGGAAGACATCAGGACAACCACCAGGGACAACATTCTTGATATCCTGAGCCTGGGATTCAGCCCGGAAAAGACTCATATCCTGATCGATTCACAGCAGGCAGGAACGCTCTACAGCGAGGCTGTTAGGGTATCAAAACATATCACTGCATCAACTGCAAAAGCAGTCTTCGGTTTCACAGACAGCGACAATATTGGCAAGTATTTCTTCACTAGCATGCAGGCGGTCCCTGCATTCATTATCCCCGCCCTAAGCGGCAGGAATGTGAGATGCCTGATTCCTTATGCCATAGACCAGGATCCGCATTTTAAGGTGGCCAGAGATGTGATCCCGAAACTCGGCCATAATAAACCATCCTCAATAATTTCAAAGTTCATTCCTTCACTGAAAGGGAGTGGAAAGATGTCTTCATCTGATTTGAACAGTGGGATATATCTTGATGACACACCAAAAGAAGTCAGGAAGAAGCTCATGAAATACGCTTTTTCAGGCGGAAGAGAAACCGCGGAAGAACAGAGAAAATATGGGGCCGACCCTGATGTAGACTTTGCCTTCAATGTTTACAGAATGCTGGAATCCGACACATCACAGACTGATAGAATATACTCCCAGTACAAAGCTGGAGAGATTCTCAGCGGTGAAATGAAACAGATTGCATCAGACGTAATCAGTGGATTCTTGGAGAAATTAGCTCCGGCCCGGGAGAATGCGGAGAAGTCTTTCGACAGCTATATGTTCAATCCCGAGCATTTTAAAAAATGAGAATATCTTTCTAACAGAGCTATCCTCTGCAAACGGGTGTTATCCCCCCAAGTGTGTAAAATCTTCCTGTATTGAGGCATTGCCCCTGAATACAAGGAGTATTATGAGGACCCCTATGAACCCGGGCAGGGTTGTTACGCCCCATATAATGTATGGATCTACCGTGAAACTTAGCACGTAGCCTCCCAGTAATGGCCCCAGCGCTCTGCCCGCTGAGATGAACGCATTGTAGGTTCCCATGTTTTTACCAATGTTCTCCGGTTTAGACACCATTGAGACCATGGATAACCCTGCCGGGAATGCGAAGTCTTCCCCGAAAGTAAAAATTACAGTAGCAAGGATCATGCCTTCTAACCCGCTGAAGAAAGCATATGAAAAAAATCCAAAGGAGTAAAGGAAACCGCCTAAAATGAAGGACCAGTAATTGCCAAGCCTTCTCGATACTCTGTAAACTAACCCCTGAGTAAGTATAACAGCTATCCCGTTGGTAAGGTAGAGTATACCGATGTCCAGATAGTCGAGATGCCTGAGTATCTTAGCATAATTTGACAATGTGACTGTTTCCTGTGCCTGTACTATAAACAGCAACAGGGCTGCTACAGACAGAACCATTAGAAGTCCGTTCCCGGCGTGAAATTTGACCTGTATATTCCCCGTGGTTCTTACGTCCTTCACCATTGCAGATATTACAAGACCTGCAATTGCTGTTGCAAGCCCAAAAACGAAAAGGAAATAATATCCTGAAAATGAGATGAGGAAACCTCCGATAGCCGGCCCAATGCCCCAACCAATGTTGTTTCCAATCCTAAGGATGGAGAAACCTTTCAGCTTTACTTCGCTTCCATGGGAAACAATAGCACTGGCCGCCGGAGTCTGGACAGTGTTTGAGACCATGAGGCCAACGAAAAGAACCGGATACCATAAGCTTGAATTTCTTGCAGATGTGAAGCTGACTATGATAGCATAAAGGATTATTACTGAAACGAATGAGATTATGATAGTCCGTTTATAGCCAAACCTATCTGAAAGGGACCCACCGTAAATCTGAAGCACTGCGGCAATTCCACTGCCCATGGTTATGATAAGACCATCCTGGAAGATGGAAAGCCCTAGTACAGTCCTCAGATAAAGTGCACTGAATACCCATATGGATGAGAACCCAAGGCCCCTGAATGTGGAAAGGGCAGCAACGAGACTTACATTTTTCAAATTCTAAGCAGATTCCTGCATCATTGATTAAGGCTTTTCCAAAGTCAGAAGATTCAATGATTAAAATACCAAAAATTGCAGAAAGAAAGGAATATAAGGTGTGACAGCGAATCACATTTCCCGTCCCCTCGCGGAAGACAGTACGCGTGTGAAACGTGGCAGGCTTTACCGTCGGGTTCGGAATGAGACCGGGTGTGACCCCGCCACTATGGCCGTCACGAGCAGTAGATTATAGGGCAGTATAAAATGATTTCTGAGCGATCTTTAGGGGGCGTCCTATTTTATATCCCTTCTCTTAAATAGCAAGACCTCCTTTATAAAAATATGAGTTACTTTGTTGTCACAAGCCGTTGCCCCATATCACATGAGAAAGTTGGGGGCAATGAAAGTATCAAAAAGAATGTTGGTGGAGTGGCAACTGCACTTAGCAGAGCGATGAAACAGGAAGGTGGTACATGGGTCTGTTGGGGAGACGGGAACCTGGACCACCAGTATCCGGTGGAGGAATATGACGGGTACAAGATAGTCAGGGTCTACATGAGCCCTAGAGAGAGAAAAGGTTTCTATGATGATTATGCGAATGGAACCCTTTGGCCACTCTTTCACTATTTCAGAGATAGAATTAAAAACAGCCCTCGAGGTTTTTCCTCCTATAGTCAGATTAATGAAAAATTTGCAGAAGCAGTTGCAAAATACATACATACAGACCAGATCCTTTGGATTCATGATTATCAGCTGACCTTACTTCCGAAGATGCTCAGAACCAAAGGGATAGATAATTTCATTATTTTCACATGGCATATTCCGTGGGTAGCAAGTGAGTTTTTTGCCACCCTTCCCAGGGGAAGTGAGATCCTGGAAGGAATCACTGCTTCCGACATGATTACGTTCCATACTGATCTATACAGGAAGAATTTCAGGGAATCATGTGAGAACCTTCTTGGCGAAAGCAATGACATTGAAGACAAGCTCTACACTTTCTCACTTGGGATCGACACTGCATACTATGGGTCCGAACGGAACCAGAGGCAGATAATTGAACTCAAAAACAACAGAAAACTGATATTCAGCATAGACAGGCTTGATTACACAAAAGGCCTGGCTAACAGAGCCCTGGCAATTGAATCTCTTCTGAAAAGATATCCTGAGGATGCAAGGAAATTCACGTATATCATGATTGTCACCCCCAGCAGGTCCTCCGTCACTGAGTACATCAACATGAGAAAAGAGCTGGAAATGACTGTCGGAAGGATAAACGGAATGTATACTGATTTGTCATGGCAGCCCATACTCTATATGTACAGAAGAGTGACAGACAACAACCTCATGAGATATTACAGATCTGCCGACGTTGGACTCATCACGCCACTGATTGATGGGCTCAACCTTGTGAGCAAGGAATTTGTTGCTGCGACGAGAAAAGGAGTGCTAATACTTTCCAGGTTTGCGGGTTCCGCATTTTCACTTGATGATGCCCTGAAAGTGAACCCTTTTGACATAAATGAAGTAGCTGACACCATACACAGGGCAATGAACATGGATGAGGGAGAGGTGCTTTCAAGAGTAAAAGGCATGAAGGAATCCGTGGAAACAAAAGGCCTCAACTGGTGGCTTGGCGAAATTAAGACAACCGCAAAACGCAGGATGAAGCATCTGAGTGGAAAAATTGAATCTTGAAGTGATAATGGAGGATTTCAATAAGATCAGGGATGCGCAACCGGTTCTTTTCCTGGATTATGATGGAACCCTTGTACCCATCATAACCCAACCTGAGAATTCTTTTGCTGACAGTGAACTCCTGGAGATCCTTGATACAATAAACAAAGAGTTTGATCTTTATATTGTAACTGGAAGATCCCTCAGGGAGATAAGAAATTTTATAGGTGAGGAATTCAACACAGTAGCCCTCCATGGTGCAATTGTTTCACTGAATACAGGTGAGATCCAAACGGTTAGCGGATACGAGAGCTACAGGGAAAAATGCGATCAGGTTTTCGGCAGAGAGAAAGAATTTGAGAAGGAATTCCCTGGAGTGCACCTTATAAACAAAGACGGGGGTGTGGTTTTCACAAAATGGTATCTCGACAAAAGCCTTCACAGGGAACTGGACGAGAAAATCTGTTCTATTGCAGAAGAGATTGGAATGACCTGTTACATCGGGAAGATGATTGTTGAAATCAGGATTCCGGGACCCAACAAAGGTGTTGCTATTAAGAAGATTAGGAACGGTAGGCCTGCACTTATTGCCGGAGATGACCGGACAGACGAGGATGCTTTCAGAATCAACAGTGATGCGTTCACTATAAAAATTGGAAACGGCTCAACGTTGGCAAGGTACAGGGTAAAGGATTATATTGAATTCAGGAAGTTCCTTTTATCCCTATAAGCCCGACACATCGTAGAGATCTTTCCTTCTTTGTTTCAACATTGGCACATCTTCAGCATATTTCTTCAGAACGCTGAAGTCCAGGTCGCATTCCACCACGGTGTTTTCATTCACAGCTTCTGCAAGGACATCACCATACGGATTTACCACCATTGAATGTCCGGTGAATTCCTTCCCGCATTGTGCAGTTCCAAGAACAAAGGTTCCATTCTCAATGGCTCTGGTCCTGAGCAGGTTTCTCCAGATATCTAATTTTCTCTCTCCTGCATACCAGCCTGCCTGATATGAGAGTATCTGGGCACCCTGCAATGCAAGGTATCTGGCTGGTTCCGGGAATCTCAGGTCGTAGCATATCTGAAGGCCCATTGTGAATTTGTTGGTCTTCAGGACATTGATTGGCATTCTTCCATAATCATAGAGACTGCTTTCCAGTTTTGAATATGCATCAAAGAGGTGAAGCTTTCTGTACTTTCCTATGACCATGCCCAGATCATCGATCATTACTGATGTGTTGAACGGCTTCAGCGAACCAAAACTGCTTTCAGCCATGTTTATGAGGATCTTTGTTCCAGCTTTTCTCGCCTTTTCTGCAAAGGCAGAGACGAAATTACCTTCCTTGGTTTCAGCTGCATCCATCAGGCCTTTTGGATCTGCATAGTCAGGGGAGTACATCTGGTACTCCGGAAAGATAACCAGTTCAGGTTTACCTTTCAGGGCCCGGTCAAGAAGTTCCATGGAAAGGTTCAGATTTTGGTCCTTGTCTTTATTTGATGACATTTGAACTAAGGCAACCTTCATTGTTATCACCACCTGTATCCCGACAACTGTGATAATTTCTCCGGCAGGTAAGTTGATGTTACATAATTCAGGCCGTACTTTGCAAGTGCCTGCTGTTCCGCCTTCTTTCCTATCTGGAGCATGGTCTCTATTTCCTCCCTCCATTGTTCTGACTGGAATCTTGGATCTTTGAGCTCTGCGTTGAGGGCTGCCATATCCTTGTCACTGAGTTTATCAGTTGGGAGGTCGTAAGTGAGTATGTCGCTGGCCGTTATGCCAATATACTCCGCTGTTGGGACCGCAAGATAATGTGATATGTGGGCGGTCTTTATTGCGCCGTAGG
The DNA here is from genome assembly GCA_046705365.1 of Thermoplasmataceae archaeon. Classification (GTDB taxonomy): domain Archaea; phylum Thermoplasmatota; class Thermoplasmata; order Thermoplasmatales; family Thermoplasmataceae; genus JAJZOM01. Next base: position 16,373 of record JBJKQM010000021.1, on the reverse strand, counting down.
CTATGGAAGCATAGATTCTGAACGACCATGGATCACCATCGGTGAACACGTATACGGGAACATTGTGCTGCTCGTTGATCCTCTTCAGAAGCCTTCTAGTGCTTCTTGCAGGTTGACCCTTCAGGTGGACCAGCAGGCATTCATTGCTTTCATCAAAACCGTTCTCAACAAGCCTGTCAAACATACCGCCTGTCTCCACGGCAAGAATGAATTTGGCATTAACACTCTTTATTCTCAGTTTGTCGTCTTCGACACTGTAGGGAATTCCATATCCTCCATCACCAACATCATCTCTGCAGTTTATTCTCTTAAATTCACCTTTCCTGGTCTTTTCCTCAATGGTTATATCGCCCATGATGCTGGCCCCGTTTTCCTCGGGTCTGAGTTTAAAATCTTCCCTCAATAGTGAGCTCAGGACCTCTAGATCTTCCGCCATCAGATTGGATTCATCCTGGGTACCAAATTTGCCCAGATTCCAACCCTCTGAAATGTAATACATTTCCCTTAATGTTGATGACTTGCTTTCCTTCAGCATTTCACGTATGAAGCCCACCATGTGAAGCAGTTTTACCATGTATTCCGCTCCGTCCACTGCTTTACCTGACCTGGTGACTGTGGAATCACCGTATCTCCATACAGAGAGCATGGGATCAAGAACAATATTCTCCTTGCTTCTTGAAGGCATAATAACTTCCGGAACCTCTCCTGAAGCCAGCATGGAGTAAATGCTCTGAACCAATTCCTCTAGTTTTCCTGTTGTACTGTCTGCACTCATGCCTCTTCCTCCTGCGTTTCCACAATACTTACGCTTTCCGTGCCAAAATCAGCCGGAAGGAGTTCAGCGCCCTGGATTCTAACGGGATCTATTCCAGTAAAATAATAATTTGTCCCAGGATAGTCTGGAATGGGTCCGGTTAACATAAACGATTCATTGAACTCGCCGGCTGGCTCAAGATCCTTTATCTCCCATTTAAGCTCCGGGCCATCATAGTCACCTGTGGGTGGATCTGCAAACAGATTCAGTGAGACATTCTTTCTCGTATAGTTGATTAATTTCATATCCACTTTAAGCCCTTGATCGGTCTTGTTGAATTCTTCTGTAACAAAAACAACATTGGCGATTTTTGAGATTACCGGCTCAAGGTCCGGAAGATCTTTTCCCAGTATGTCAGAAGCCTTCTTCCCAATTTCCGGTATCAAAGTGTTTACAAGCCTGAACTTTTCATAGATCTTGGCTCTCCTATCTTTCTTTCCTAAAAATGATTTGACTCCTCTCCCGAGTGATCTGAGACAAAGAGACACCTCATCCACTATGGCCTGAACATTCGCAATTGCTTCCTTAGATTCGGATGTAAAGGGTATTCTTATGCCGTAGACGTGGACAAATATGATTGCCGGACCAAAAGGAAGCCCCTGGCCTCCTTTCTGATCGAATCCGTACTGTCTCCAGTCCATTTCTGAAATTGCCTTTGTTATTGCGCAGGCTCCGGGTTGGTACAAAAGGGGAACCTTGTTTGCAAACCGCACTACACGGACTGGCTGATCTGAGGGTAGGTCTCCGCCATAAACAATCCCCGCCTCAACAGAGAATGGGTTTCCGTTGTATACTGAAATAGGCCTCATTATAGGCTTCCCATAATGAGAAGGGTGATTTTCTCCGTAAACGCTTTTCAGCCCTTTTTTGATAAATTCTGACCCTAAAGGAGAAAGACAGTCCGTGGGCGGAGGCATTAGCTTTACCGCCTGGAAGGATTCTTTCAGTTTCTTTACATCTTGCAGGGAAAGGTCTGTTGGTTTCTTTTTCGGGTCCAGTTCCGCGTGGGTAAGGATTTCTTCTGCAACCTTGTCGCTAATCCTGTTGAATTCGTCCTTGAGGAATCTTGCAAGGTCTGCCGCACCACTGTTTTTTGCCAGGGAATTTATGTCACCCAGTTCAAGCCCCAGAGGATGCGGTTTAATAGCAACAGCAGGTTTTGATAGTACTTCAGTAACCCGGGAAATTTCGTAAGTCCTTCCATCCGGGTCCGAAAATCTCAGGGTTGCATTTGGGTTTGCTACCGCACATTCCTTAACATATTCAAGGATGGATTGCTTTCCCACCTGATATTTTCCCTTTGCTGGAATCTTGATTATAGTTCCGCTCTGCTGATCCCATATGACCGGTTTCTCAGAGTGAATATCTGCCCGGTTTTCTTTAACGTTGATGCCTAGCTGGAACTCGTACGCCACATCATCATCCTTTCGCTTCGTCTTGATATATGATGGCCGCGCCGTGGTGATCTGCCCGTACAGTATTGCAGCTGTAATTCCTATACCCTGCTGTCCTCTTGACTGTTTGAATGAGTGGAACCGTGAACCGTAAAGGAGTTTCCCAAACACATTTGGTACCTGCTTTCGTTCTATTCCGGGACCATTGTCCTCTATAGAAACAGAAAACTCATCCGAATCCGTCCTGTCGATTGACACTTTGATATCAGCCAGTATACCATGCTCTTCGCAGGCGTCAAGGGAGTTGTCCAGTGCTTCCTTCACGATCATAAAAAGCGATTTCTGCGGTGAATCGAAACCTAAAATGTGTCTGTTCTTCTCAAAGAATTCAGATATTGATGCTTCCCTGAATTCAGATATGGTGGCCTTTCGAGGAGGCATTAAACTCCCATAATTTGCTTGTTTAAATTACTTTGTTGAGTTTAATAGATGCATTAAAGACCATAAAAGTTGAAAATTTGAAGACCACAGAAATTACATCGGGTTATTCAAAGAGGAAAAAATTAAGGGAATAATGGGCGATGAATCACCCGAAATAGCCAAGATCATCCTTCTGGGTCACCTTGGTCTGTACATCTTCCTGCATTTTTTCTGTGATCTGCTCGATTTGCTTGCTTCTCTCCTCGAGGTCTGCAAGATCTATTTTGAGGTCCAGAAGATCTCTGAGAACCTTCACTATCTCCCTTGCACCTTTGGGATCAGCAAAGTAACCTGAAGTTTCACCCATGAGGCATGCGCCATTCATGGAGAATACCTCCTTTCCAAGGCCAAGCATGACTCCTGCAGAACCTACAATGCCGCCACCGGGTTCTCCTTTCGGAAAGACAACGCCTTTATCCTTGAGGTTTTCAAGGAACTCCGAATCCGTAACAGCTCCGAGCACCCTGGGAGTCTCCACGATCTTACCGGTGCTGTAGCCGCCCAGAGTGTAGACAAATGAAACATTGAGTTTCTGTGCCAGTTCAAGAATGAAATGTGAGATCTCGTATTGCCCCTCCTGTGTTGTTCCCTGAAAATCTCCAACGAGAACAAGTAAATCGCTCTTTCCGGTGATTTTCTTGTAATAGAGGCTGTTTCTAACAAGTTTTACTACGCCTTCATCATCAATGAAAACCTGCGGGGGGAGATACTGCGAATAAACATCCGCCAGTTTTTCCATCTTCAATTTCTCGATGATATATTCCGCGGCAATCTTTCCAACATTGCCAATGCCTGGAAGACCGCCAATCAAAATCGGGTTGGTCAGCCTTGGCCTCTTATACTGATTGAGTATGATTTTATCCATTATTTCACTCCTTTTCCACTTTTAATCTGAATCTCTGAAACTTATCCACTGGTGAATATCTTGGTGGAAGTGCAACGTCTGCAAATCCTGAACACTTCGGGCAGGTTTCTTCCATTGTATAACCCTGACAAATCCTGCATTTTCTAATGAGAGAGCGCATCTTTCCCAGCAATTATTTTCTTATGAATTCAGCCACAACGCCTTTCTTCTTGGAAGAATCCATTATGTTCTGAACTGCCTTCTTCAAGACATCTTCGGCTGACTTATAATCTTTATCGGTTACTGTAATTCTGTATCTTGGGGCACCCGCATACTGAATCTGAACCTTTTCATCCATGGCGGACTGAAGAACTTCTTTTAGTGCCTCAACACCGTTTGGGGCAAGAGAATATGCTTCTACATAACCTCCAATTTTAATGTAAGGGAGGACGACATTTTCTTTTGCAATTTTCTCAAAGGCTTCTTTCCAGTCCCCTTTTTCCTCTGGTAACCAATCTTCGCTTGCAGAAGCATCTTCAAAAGCATCATAGAGAACTCCATAGCGTTCCCTCAGACTGCCTGCGAATTTTTTCTCGGCCTGGTCAACAGAAAGATCGAGCTGGCCCGCTACGATTTCCAACAGCTTCTCGGCTTTCTGCTCATTTTTCCAGCTTGCTACCTTTTCTCTTTTCTGGTGTTCGTTTACTCTCTTAAGCGAGAGGTCAACATAACCTCTGCCTGTATCAACATTGAGAACTTTGCAGACTGTTTTCTGGCCTTCTCTGAGGTAATCCCGAATGTGCTTTACCCATCCTGTTGCAACTTCTGCAATGTGGATAAACCCTTCTTTGCCGGGATATTCCTCCAGCCTTACATTTGCGCCAAAACCTTTCACTTCCTTAATCGTAACAACAACGAGGTCGCCGACTTCAGGAAGATCTTTTTTCATTGTTTGTCGCCTATAATTTCTGCAGCGAGCTCTAGGGTTCCGCCAGTTGGCCTGGCAAGTGTAGCCCCGCATATGTTGCATACAACCGTTGAAGAAATCTTGGTGTATGTAACCTGCTCATTTCCGCAGTCCTTGCATTTGATGTTGAGGAACTTGTTTCCTATACTTTTTGGTTTTGTGAATCTGTCATCTGCCATTTTACTGCACCTCTACCAGCTCAAACTTCTTGGCTCTGATACTTGGAGGAGTAACTGACTTCTTGCAGGTCTGGCACTTGTATTTCAAGGAAACTCTCTTTGTCGGTTTTTCTCTGCCTTCATATTTTGGTCTGGGGAAACCTCCGTAACCGGAAGTGGCTCTTCTGAATCTCCTCTGACCAGCTCTGAATTCACTGGCTTTTCGCTTCCTGACTCTCTCTACTTCGTGAGGAGTGTGCTTTTTGCACGACGGACAATACATGCTGACTATCTTAGGCAACTTCAATATCTTCACCTGTGGTTAAGCAAGACATTACAGGTTTATCGTACTGACAACCTGTCTGTCATGTTTATTGTGCTTTCGCCTTATTGGTTGGAGGGATATAAGTTTTCTTGGGATAAACTTAAAGATTTCAAACATCTTAATCTTCAGCTTTTAGAAGCACATTGTAGTGAAGAACTATTGTGGGTCAATAGTGTTATATACGAACTTCCAATTTAGCGACGAATCGAAATGCCTAAGCCACAGACAAGCGCGCAAAAGCCAATGGATGTTCTCAGAAATTCAATCGACAAGAATGTCCTAGTCGACGTCAAAGGTAACAGAGGTTATTCAGGCATCCTTGAAGGATACGATATCTACATGAACCTGGTAATCAAAAATGCCGGAGAAACCATAAATGGTCAAACGACAGGTGTTCATGAGAGGATTCTAGTAAGAGGAGACAATGTTATTTTCGTTTCTCCATCAAAAGGTGATAATCAATGAGTAATGGAACTTCCGTAATGGGAAAAATGAACAACAAGAAAGTTCATATCACTTGTCGCAGATGTGGACATCATACATACCACGTCAGACAAAAGAGGTGCTCTCACTGTGGATTCCCCGCAGCCAGAATCAGATCATATAGATGGGCAAAAGCCAAGTGATCACTGTGCTGTGGTAGGATATATTGGCAGTGAGCCAGCATATCCAGTAATACTAGCATCGTTGAAAACACTCCAACACCGGGGACAGGAAAGTGCTGGAATAGCGACATTTCATTCTTCTTCAATTAACTTAAGAAAGGGAATGGGTCTCGTCAGCGAAGTATTCAACGAACGAACTAAAGATTTTGAATATCTTACCGGTAGCGTAGGCATTGGGCATACTCGTTATTCCACTGCAGGCTCAAAAGCAATGGAAAATGCCGGGCCATTTCTGGTTACAACCTCCATCGGGCACGTTGCAATAGCACACAATGGAGAGATCACCAATGCAGACCGATTAAGAGAGGAACTTCTGAAACAGGGCCTGACATTCCTTACTACATCGGACACTGAAGTTCTTTTAATGGAAATAGCCAGAGAAATCACCACGCACGGCATAGCGAATGGAATGAGGATAGCAGCTGACAGGTTGAAAGGAGCCTACTCCATCACGCTCCTGGTAAATGACAGATTGTTTGCTATGCGGGATCCAATTGGTTTCAGGCCGCTTATCATTGGAAAATTTGGTGATAACTACCTTGCTGCCTCTGAGTCATGTGCCTTGGACGTTCTAGGTGCAGAGATAATTAGAGACGTAAAGCCAGGAGAACTGGTGGAATTGACTCCTAATGGGATTAACTCTCTTTTCACCATTCCAAGCAAGAAAACAGCCCATTGCATGTTTGAATATGTGTATTTTGCACGGCCAGACAGCATAATTGACAACATTGAAGTTTTCCAGTCCAGAATGAACCTTGGTAAGACCCTTGCCAAAGAGCATCCTGTTGAAGCAGATGTCGTTGTTGCGGTTCCTGACTCCGGAAGAGCACATGCCCTCGGTTATTCAAACGCTTCAGGGATTCCATACAGTGAAGGATTGATTAAGAACAGGTTTTCCGCAAGAACCTTCATAATGCCAACCCAACAGACAAGAAATTCCGCCATAAAGTTAAAACTGAATGTCATCAGGTCGGAGATTGAAGGTAAGAGAGTCATACTAATAGATGACAGCATTATTCGCGGAAACACAATGAACCACATCGTTGCATTGCTGAGAAAATACGGTGCAAAAGAAGTACATGTGAGGATAGGCTCTCCACAGGTAGTGGCTCCGTGTTTCTTCGGAGTTGACATGAAAACCAAGAATGAATTCATAGCAGCGGGAAAGACTGTTGAAGAGATAAAGGAAGAAATTGGAGCAGACAGTCTTGGTTACGTTTCAATAGATGGCTTGATTGAAAGTATAGGCATGCGCAAGGATGAACTTTGCCTCGGATGCCTTACTGGTGATTACCCCATTTCACTGCCGGAAGATAAGTTTTCGAGACAGAAAGAGCTTGAAAGCTTTACAAGTTGAAGTTTCAATGATTCTGTAACAATTATTTCTTTCTTTTCAAAAGGTCCTGCAGATGCTCCTGCTCTCTTGACATGTCTATTTTTGTCCCCAGATAGTCTGCCCTCAATGCAATAGCCACTTTTCCGGCTATGTATCTGGATACTTTTCCCCTTTCTTTGGTCCTCAGCGAAGACATGCCCTTAACTCGGAAAATCACCCCGTGTTTGGGAGGCAGTGATCCATTGATTATGTGTTTGAAAAGTGCTTTCTCTGCTCCAAGTACCTGTATGGAACTGGCCGGCATCAATGCAAGATTTCTCAGGCTACCTGCGTGATACAGCAGGTCTATGGCAACCTCCTCTCCAACGAGTTCTGACGTGTTAGGCATGAAAATTCTGGCCTTCTCCGTGAGGAATTCAAGGGTCTGGCCCTTCAGTGAACATATTGCCTGAGCCGTATCGGATATCCTGTTCATTTCTGCTGCAATATCCTCTGGAAGGTCAAGATCTCTGAGCCTCCTGAAGTATCCGCACGGGTCCTCGTTTCCATAAGTAACACCCGTGAATAGGCCGAAATTAGAAACTTTCTCAAGTATAAGGTTGAGTGATTTATTCAGTTCTGGTATGAGTGCGTAGAATTTCCGTATGTACTGATCTTCAGCAAATTCCTGCCTGACCCTGTATTTTCCATAATTTATGAGAAGTTCCCTGAGGTCAGGCATGTTTTTCCTTGAAACCATCTTGAGATCGACAGGCTTACCCTGCCGAAGACTGTCAAAAATCTTCGGGTATTCTTCTTCCAGATTCTCGAAGACAAGTGCCTGGCCTGCTGATTTCCTGCCGTACCAGCTAACGTCTTCTCTGGCCTTTTCTGTAATCTTTACCCCTCCCTTCCTGCTTTTTCCTGAACCTTTCCTGATCTCCTTTGCCTTTTGGCCTGTATCTCTGGTCAGGCCTGCGCCCGAAATCTCTGCCCGTCTTCACAGGCTTTTTCTCTCTTCTTTCGGAAACAGGTTTTTCCTTCTTCTGGGCTCTCTTTTGATCAGGATTTTCAATTAGTATCCGGTCAAAGTCTACAACCTTGAGGTCCTGGATTTCATTGTAATTTACCAGCATCTTGCCGGTTCCTACAAGCTCATTTGTTTCTGAAATAACTGCTACCCTGACTCCCCTGCTTGGTTGGCCTATGACAGCCTTTATCCCGCCGGGAAACAGGTCTGAGCCTCTTGAAATTGTATTTAGTGATGATTTCTTCACGATCACCTTTGGGTGGTCCCTGAAGAGATAATCCATAGAATAGATCATCTTCTGAAGCCTTTCAGGTGAGCCTTCACTGCTCATCTTGAAGGCATCCCCCAGGTCCTGGAGAGTTACCATATTCTCTTCACTGAAGATGCCTGTTCTGGTTCTCCTTAGTTCGGCCATCTGCGCCCCGCATCCGAGTGAAAGGCCCATGTCAGTACACAGAGTCCTGATATACGTTCCTGAGTCACATGTTACCCTGAAAAGGATCAACCTTTCCTTCACTTCCATTATTTTCAGCGAATAGATTCTCCTCTTTCTGAGAGCCCTCAAAACAGCGGATCTCATTGGAGGAATCTGGTATATTTCAGTTTCATATTCACTGAAAACCTCGTCTATCATCTCTCGGGGCACGTCAGCATAAAGGCGCATTACTGCAACATATTCCTTCTGTTGTTCGTGTGCAATATCGATGAGTTTTGTAGCCTTTCCAAGAGCCATCACCAGAACACCTGTGACTCCCGGATCAAGAGTGCCAATGTGGCCCACTTTTTCCATGTCGAGTATCTGGCGGACCCAGTAGTCCACCTGGTGGCTTGTTGGGCCCTTTGGCTTGTCGATAACAACAAACCCGTCTATTTCACTGGGGTTCTCTGATTCCTGAGGCTTCATAAATTTGTTCCGCTACCCTGTTTGCTGATAGGGAATCAGAGTTAATAACCAAATCGTAAATGTCAGTGGTTCCATAATCTATGGAATAGAGTTCGAGGTACCTCTTCTGCTCAGAGTCTTCACGGGTCCTGAGCAGTGATTCAAGGTCTTCCCTTTCTCCCTCTCTTCTGGAGATCCTGCCAAGGCGAGTGTCGAAGGATGCCGTCAAAAATACTTTGAAAGCATTTATTCCGCGAATATGGCACATCCAGCCGGCAAGTCTTGATTCAACAACAACGTTGTCGTGGGAGGAGAGGAAATCAACGATCATGTCATCCTGATTGCGGTCTATTTCCGGATGGCTTTCCGCATAGAGGTTGAATTCTTCAACTGACATGCCCATTTTTTTGGCCTGCAAACGGAAAAAATAACCTCCTGAAAAAAATTCATAGCCAAGCCGTCTGGCAAGAATTTTGCCAACAGTAGACTTGCCGCTCCCAATGGGTCCGCTAATTGTTATTTTCATATTCAGTGGTTCTCTCGAACTTTTTTATTTTGTATGTGAAGTCAAAGTACTTGATGAACATGGTTACGATGTACCCGAATACCATGATTGCAAAGAAGTAAACCACAATCCAGTAAGGCATGATCCATAAGTGGGCGGTCTTCACATTTATCTCGAAGTTCCAGGGGAATGCTATGACCTGATAGGCAAGCTCATCGAGGAAGTAATACAGCCAGGCTATGAGAAACAGGGTTATGATGGTGAAGGCCATAAGTGGCTTCATCGTATTCATGCTCAGCTGGGTCTGCTCCATTGACATTTCCATCCTCATTTTCTGCAGTTTCTGTATCTTGTCCCTCTGATTGCTCTTGTAAGCTTCCTGCATAATTTTGTTGAATGCCCTCATCCTGTTCTGGATTTTTCCCATTTTGATCCAGTCTGTGAAAAAATACCTTGGAATTGAGGTGAGGAATCCTATTATCACACCTACAAGAATTATTGTAAGAAGTGGAAGCTGGAAATTAAAGCCTACAAGCGGGAATAACACTACGCCGAGACTCGTCCCTATTATGGAACGCATTGTGTTGTTGGTAATTATGAAGATCGATACCAGGGAGATCAGCATATAGATCATCTGGAACCTCATCATCTTTGACATGGCCTCGTTTTGGGGTGGCCTTTGCGGTGCAGGTCTCTGTGGTCTCTTCTGGGTCTCTGTCATGGATTAAGCCTCCTGACTATATTCTGTGCTGCTATCTCAGGTTTTCCCTCTTCATTCTGGAGGAAACTTACAGTAGCACCCGTATAAACTGAGTTTGCAGCAGCATATGACCTGTTTATGGCCTGGTGTTCCTTAATGCTTTCAACAGTGTCTTCGTCCCTTTTTCTTGTAGGATCAAGGTTCCTTCTCTTAAGGATCAGTTCCGGGTCAGCTTCGATCAGGAAATATGAGGAAACTTTCAGTTCCCTTATAACCCATTCAGGCAGTCCGGGCATGTATCCATCAGGGGTTTTTATAGTCATATGGGTGTCCACCACAACATTATCCATCTTCCCTATGGCAGCAGATGCTTTCTTCTGAAGGTTAATCTGTGTATCTACGGGGAGCTTCCTGAGTTCATCCCTGTCTTTGACCAGATTGACGTCCTTTGCCATCTCAAACATGAGTGTGCCAAAGTTGATTATTTCATAATCAGTATTTCTCCTGACTATGTCAAGTACAGTTGATTTACCGACTCCTGCTACACCTGTAATAACGACTCGCATTATCCACCTACAAAGAATTGTCTTATGACCGGATGCATCTCCATCATCTGCTCTTTGCCCATTGCCTCATAGAATTGAATAACTATACCTACGGCCAGCAGCAACCCGGTTCCACTGGTGTTACCCACTGTCCCGATAAGATTGGCTCCCGCGGCCAGGAGGCCCACTGCTGCTCCGCTGAATACTGTGATGGCAGGTATGTATTTCTGGAGAACCTTCTCTATAACCTTCGGGTCCCTTCTGAATCCCGGGATCTGCATTCCACTGGACATGATCTGCTTCGCAACTGAAGCCGGGCCCATGTTTGTTGTTTCAATCCAGAACTTTGCGAATATAATACTTGCAACAACCATGAATCCAAGGAATACTATTACATGCACCGCTTCCTGAAGCGGGCTGTGGCCCAGCAGTATAGCCTGGGCCGATCCTGGTTGCAATATGGGGAATAACCAGTCGGAAAGACCGTTTGGCGAGAACAGGTAGAACGCCAGCCCTCCAGTTGGAGTTGTCTGTGATATCCTGTACTGGGTAAGTTGTGCAGCAGTTGGATATGAACCCAGGAGAGCATTATGTCCCAGAATGGGCACATGGCTCAATACCGGACTACTCCAGAAAAGCAGGGTCCACATTGAAACATTGGCAAGAAGCGCAGTGGCAAGTATGACAGGTATATTTGATGCATAGAATAACTGGAGCGGGTACCTTCCTCTTGCACCCCTGACCCTTTCATGCGCAATGGGCAGTTCTATCTTGCTGCTCTGGAAATACGCTACGATGAAGAATATGAGTATGGTCCCCAGCAAAGCGATGATCGGATTTGGTATACCTCCCGGCACTCCGAATATTATCTGTGTAAGACCTGTCTGTACCAGGTATCCTGAGCTTGAGTGCATGAGTATGTAGATTGTCTTAGGTATTGCCCCAGCTGGGGGGTTGATGAGCGAAACTGCAGAAGTGAGTGAAACCGGGTTCCAGTTTATGCTACCTGTAATGAGTTGCTGCGAAACACCGGCTGCAATGAACAGTGAAATACCGGAACCGATACCATATTTGGAAACTACTTCATCCATCAGGAACACGAGGTATGAACCGAAGAAGAGCTGAAGTATAATTATTGACTGCGACAGGAAGCCGCCATATCCCGGTGCAAATCCATTTAACCTGGTAACCAGGGATGCATCGGGGACTAAATAACCGAAAGCCTGTGGAATTGCCTCCACGAATATCATTATGATTACAAGGAGCTTCTGTACGCCCTGGTATACGGCCCTGTCCTGGGAATTCTGCAAATCTATGTTGAAAATTTTTGCTCCGGCAAAAAGCTGCATTACTATACTTGCAGTAACGATTGGTCCTATTCCCAGTGCCATGAGTGAACCCTGGGCACCTGCAAATATTGCCCTGAACGATGCAAATACATCGACTGACTGGCTGGTGTTCAGACCATAAATGTAAATGTTTGTGAGTGCAAAGTAAAGGACCACGATAAGGGCTGTCCAGAGCAGTTTGTACTTGAACTGTACGTGCCCCTTTGCCTTCTTGACCGCAGGTAGTTTAGAAGTTAAATATTCAAGCCCGTAGAGTTTGCTCTGTTTTGGGCCGACGTAGCTGAAAACCAGGTACGCTATGGCAAAAAGAGGCGAGATCAGCAAGCCCACTATAAACAGCTTTAATGGATCATAGTGGTTGAAATACCAGAACGCCACCACCACAAGGGCGAAGACGAACAATACGGGGACAGCTGTCCCTCTATTCCTCTGAATCTCTGCCATCAGTCTCTACCGTAATGCCCAAAGGTGAAAGCTTATTTAATGCCTTTTCGGTTGCTTTCTCCACAATTATCTTTGACTTCTCCCTGAAAGTTCCTGAACCGAGCAGTTTTGTGAAACCGGCTGAGGTCAGGTCAATTGTAAGTGTGTCGCCCTCCATCTTCGCATATCCCTCGGACTTGAGATATTCAAGTCTGGTTGATAACTCGGAAAGAGTGAGCGGAACATCGGGCAGACCAGGGTGATGGCTGGTGAAACCGTGTACCCCAAAGTGGTTACGGTCATTCTTGAGGAGCCAGACCGACCTGTGCTTGCCAAGTCCAGCCATTCCGCTTCCTCCTTTCTTTCCCTTTCCACGGCCTGCTTTCATTCCACGGCCGTAATGACCGCCTCTGAGTTTTTTAGTTCTCGTCCTTACCATTTAAATCAACTCCCGGTTTGAGCATTTTTAGTATGAGCCTGTTTATGTCCTTGCCTCTGTATCCAGCTGAACCCCCTTGTTTGAATGGTTTCCTGATGGCTTCGTATCCTCCCTTGGGTGGGTTCAGTCTTACTACTGGGACAATATCCCTTATGTCTTTGAATTTTACCTTGCCAGACTGTAAGGCCTTTGCGAGATCCTTATAGCTCTTGTAACCTGATATTTCCTTTAGTTCTTCCTCGTCAAGATACTCATGCCCCTTGGTCTGGGCCCTGTGTTTCAGAACGAGTTCCACTGTTGCGTCATCAAGTTCTCCCCAAGTAACATAGTCTTTGGCGACCTGGAGCATTCCCCTCGTGATCTCGTTGTCGTCCACAAATACCATGTGGTTCACTCTGTGGAGTCTCAGGAGCTCAGTTGTTTTCTGGGCCTGGGGCCTGATTCCTGTCTCTCCTCTAATTCGTATCACTGCTAGCACTGGCTACACTTCCTACGTAAATTGGTGTTGTAAGGTTCAAAGCTGGGTTTACCTTCATTTTTGCTGTCCCTTTCATTGCATCGAATACTGCAAGAGCATAATTGACGGTGGTCTTCGTGTGTCCTAATGCGAAACCCCATACATCATCTATACCTGCCATCCTGAGAACGATTTTAGGAATATCTCCAACGGCTCTTCCAACTCCCTGCGGAGCTGGCTTCATGGTGACTTCCACTGATCCCGATTTTCCGTGAACCATGAATGGAAGACTGTGTGCCCTTCCACATCCACATTCCCATGAACCGCATCCTCTTCTGATTTCCAGTATGTTCAGTTTGGCATTGTTAATAGCTTTCCTGATTGCCGGTGCAGCTTCTTTTGCTTTTCCACGGCCTACGCCAATGAAACCGTCCTCATTGCCGACCACGGCTGTAACTGAATAGTTCATTCTTCTTCCAGAGTCGGTCATTCTCTGTGCCCTTTCAATATCAATTACCTCATCCTTCAGACCTGGAAGCAGGTAATCAACGATCTGGTATTCCTTCAGGGGTAGTTTTGTCCTTAGAGCTTCAGACATGGTCTTTATCTCGCCGGAAACTACCATCTTTCCCAATTGTGTTTTTGGGGTCCAGGTTTCATCTGTCATAGTTTCTCCTCCAGCTGTTTCTTGTATTCATCTATTTTTTTTGCAAGCGGGGTTTTGAGATGTTTCCCGGAGACTCTGTCCTTATCGGGGAAAATAGCCTTATCAAATGGTATCTTCGCACCTGAATCCACGAATCCGTTCAACACTGCGGCAATCCTTCCTCCTTTGACTATGTTGTATCTTCCGGTGTCAAGAATTGTTTTGCCCACTTTCTTCTTTTTAACTATCAAGCCGGTGGCATATCCTACAAGATATGAAACCGGCACACTGTTTCCCTTAACCTCGAGGCCAAGTTTCTCCAGTGTTCTTTCATTAACTGTGCACTTTACAAGGTCACCTGTTTCTCTGTATTCGACTACCTGAGCAGTGATGCCTTTGTTGGATGGCCTTACCACGAGCCTTGGGAGTCCTGATTTCAGGAGCTTGAGCCTCTTGTGGTAGTTTGTAACGCCTTCCTTTCTTCTCTTCATTACGCTGTATTTCATCATTTTTCATCACCCAGATATCCAGATGACTTCATGTGTGACCTCAATTGAGCCCTTGACTTTATTGATCCGCCCTTTATCTCAGAGTAAAACTTCCTGTATGTTTTCTGATCAATTCTGTTTTCTGCCTTGAGTGTCCTTAGTTCATCCCTGAGTGCCCTGATGGTCTTCATCCATCTGGCCTTTCTTGGGAATCTTGCATATTTGGTTCCTCTTACTGAACCTGGGCCTCTTCTTCGCTCCTTGGATCTCTGGACCACTCTCTTTTTAAGCCTGGAGTTTGAATTTCCTTTCTTCTGCTTGACCTGAATTACATTCCTGTTTATCAGTTCCCTGATATCGGAGCGTGATGCAGCTTCGTCAACCTGCTCAAGGCTATTTGTGTCGATCCACACCCTGGAGAGGCCGGACTTGAATTCTTCTGCTGCAATCCTTCTTGCTGTTTCGGGTTTCAAATCACTCTACCTCCGGATTAAGCACCCTAATGTTAAGTTCTTCTGCCTTCTCCATTATGAGTTCTCTCTTCCTTGAACCAACTGATGCGCCTATTCTGGCTGCCTCCCTCTGAGGGTCGAGGCGTTCAAGGTCTGCAGGAGTGTATACAAGGACTTCGCTGAAACCAGAAGGGTGCAGTCCCCTGACAGCAGTTGGTCCCCTGAATCCGGCATCCACCACTGGCGGCCTCCATGAGAGGTGTTCCCTCTGTTTGGAGTGCTTTCCTCTTGGTTTCCTCCAGGATTCGCCCAGCTTCTTGTATCTGAACCATTCCTGTCTTCTGAATTCAACTCTCTTAACAGAGTTCTTGTTCTTGATTTTGAGTAATCTCTTTTCGTTTTCCGTGAGTTTTGGTTTAATGTATGCCAATCAGTTCACCCCTTCATTAAGTAAATTCCATCCTGAAACACCCTGAGATCAAAGCCTTTGATTTTTGTGGCTCTCTCGATGTTGGCCGCTGTTTCTCCAAGGTCACGCTTGTCGATTCCGTTCAGTATGACTCTGTCACCTTTAACAGAAACTTTTGTTGCGCCATGGATTTCAGCAGACCTAGGACTCCTCTCTCCGAGGAAATTCTCAATGACTACGGATGCTCCCTTGACCGAAACCCTCATTGGGAAGTGGGTGTAATCAATTTTCATCTCGTATTCGAATCCCTTTACAACGCCCTCACAGATGTTGTTAATCTCGGAAGCCCATGTTCCAACGATCCCGCGGGACCTCTTGTTGTCTTTGCTGACGTGTATTTTAACAGTCTTTCCTTTCATTGATACCCTGACATAATTGTCATTGAGCTTACGGGATGCTTCGCCAAGTTTGCCCTTGGCTGTAACGAGCCCGTCATTGACCGTTAGGGTAACCCCTTCCGGCACTTCATATGTCCAGGTTTCCTTCCAGTCTACCATTTCCTTCACCTAATAAACGTAAGCCAGTAATTTTCCGCCAAGCCCCTGTTTTCTGGCTTCAATATGACTCATGACTCCTTTTGTGGTCGTGAGTATCAGTATGCCGAAATCCTGGGCTGGCAGGTATCTTGACTCATACCTTTGCAGATTTATCTGCTTTACCGGTAATCTTGGCTTTATTACACCGCAGTTGTTGATTGTGTCGCTGAGGACTATCTTGAATTTTCCTCCTCTGTTCTCATCTACTACTTCAAAGCTCTTGAGATAGTTGTAGTCCTGCATGACTTTCAATACTCTGCCGATAAGCCTTGCAGCCGGTTCTGCCTCTATGACTCTCTTTCCTGTTCTTGATGCATTCTTTATGCTGTTGATTATATCGTTAAGTGGATCGTGCCTCATTGTTTCACCTCAGCTGTATTTCCTGAATCCTAGTTCTGGCGCAGTATCTCTGAAACACTGTCTGCATAGCCTCAGGCCGTATCTCCTGACCATGCCTCTCTTTCTCCCGCATCTTACGCAGCCTTCCTT
>JBJKQM010000020.1:0-26514 GCA_046705365.1 Thermoplasmataceae archaeon | reverse complement strand
CCGAAGGGACAGAACTTCACTGATTCCACAGGGCCTGACAGAAGTCTGGTTGACCTCAACAGGCCGTCACCCCCGCATATAGACTTCGGGTAACAGGGAGAGCCTAACTCCCCGGCCAAGTCCGGCTCCTTGAGATAGGTAACTGCTTATAAAACATTTTCAGGTAACAGAAGTTGCAATATTTATAGTAACCTGATAAGAGGTTCTTTTAACAAAGTGTGGATGACAAACCGCATTGGAAATGGCCAAAGATTATAAAGACATCCTTGGAAGGCTCTTCCCAGCCCTGGAAATTAAACATCAGTCAGAAGTGGATATTGGATGGTCCAGCCAGATTCTATTGGTCAATGGAGAGTATGTTGTGAAGATTCCGAAGACCAGAGAAGCTTCAACAGGAATCGAAAAGGAAATGTCCATTACAGAAGCCATAAGGGACACGCTCTCTGTTCTGATACCTGAGTACGTGGCAAGTATTTTTAACGATGAACTGGTGGCTGCAGCCTACAGATTCATTGAAGGATCCATGTTTACAACTCAGCCTGTGAAAGGCGAAATCGAAGTTCTGAATCCCACTGCCTATCTAGGGAGCGACAAACGTTCTGAAGTGGCTAGGCAGATAGGTGAGACCCTTAGTTTTATACATTCCATTGAAACAGGAATAGTCGAGCCAGTGCTGAAAAGATATGTTACTGATAATTGGGAAGAGAAAATTAGCTCCTGGTTCCTGGAATGCAGAAAAATTGCCGAGATGGGGCTATCCCCTGAAGAATTGGCAATCAGCAGAAAGTTCCTGGATAACCTTGAGAAGAGCTTCAATAATTTTAATTACACCAGAAAATTCATTCATGGGGATTTTGGTGGCTGGAACATGCTCTTTGATCCTGAGACACTAAAATTCACTGGCCTTCTGGACTGGGCTGATTCAAGGATCGGGGATCCAGCCAGGGATTTCACAGAATTACTGTATGATTTTGGAGAGCCATTCACTTTGGAAATATTGCATCATTACGGCATCGAGCGTGATCCGGGAATTATGGAGCGGGCAAAACTCTACCTAAGGCTTGCAGGTTTTCAGGACCTTAAATATGGAATGGAAACAGGATCTGAGTTCTTCACTAAAAGGGGAAAAATGAGCATAATAGAAGAGTTGAAAAATTTCGCTGATTTGTAAAATTTTTGGAAACCTGGTTTCAGGCTTCCCTCAGCTGGTAATCAAGATCAAGATTCTTGGTTTCAACACCTGCGATGAACCATATTACTGCACCCAAAACTCCAATTCCCCAGAGAATTACGTTTGAGAGTATCTGCTGGTACAGGGTGAAGTTTGCGAACAGGTATATTGAGATTGGGTATGCCAGCATAGGTGCCAGCCGGACAAATCCAATGGCTTTCCCCCTGTTTCTGGTGGTAAATAATTCCGGTTCAAGGGTAGTTCTTGTTGCCCATGCAAATTCACTGAATGCCATGTTGATGAAGAGCAGCGGCACGAATACGTAGAGGTTCTGCAGTTCATTCACCACTGCCAGAATTGCCATGACCGAAATGAATCCGCCAAGGTATGCAAAGAGCGAGTAATTCTTTCTTCCTCTTGATATGAGCTTAGCTGCGATGGGCCCTGCGATTGAAGAGCCAAGCAGGCCAAAGAACACCAGATAACTCACAACCACACCAGTGAACTCGTAATATGGAACTATATAGGCCATGAGACCAAAAGTAAGGTATTGGGACAATGCGAGAAAAGCCAGGACTGTATAGCTCACAACCGGGCTGACCCTGTTTGCGGCCCTGTTGCCGTTTGAGTTCATGTCGAGTTCCAGCTTGGCTGCCTGGTCATGAGCCTCTTTTGTTTTGCCTTTGGTATCAAGCCACCTGTATGATTCAGGAAGCCTGTACCTTGAATAGACAATTATTCCGATCAACAGGAGCGACGGGATGAATATGGCAAGCCTCTGAACAAGTATCCCGAAGTTGCCCACTGCCACAATTATAAGTACCCCTGCAATGAATGCACTCCCGATATTGCTGAAGTTCATTCCGTTGGTTATTATGGAACTCCTCTGCTGTGTGCTGGAATCCTCTGCCAGAAGCGAAATGGTTGGGATTTCCTCTCCAGCTATGCCAAACTGGGCAAGAGCAATCCCTACAATCAGGGACAGTATGCTGAATGAGAATGAGATTATGACTATACCTACAATATACAGTGCCATTGTGAGTAAGAACACCTTTTTTCTGCCAATATAATCGGAAACGAATCCCATGGAGATGTTTCCTATTAAAGCAAGTATGGGCCCTGTAAGCACCAGGAGAACAGTTGCAAATCCTGTTGCATTTGCAGCAAATGGCCAGGCCTGCGAAAGTGGTGCGATTGATGCAAGGATTCCCCATAAAAACATTCCACTGAAAGTGGAAGAGATAAGGGCCTTTCTAGAACCATTCACTGAAGATGCACCCCGGAAAAGGTTTCCATGCAGCCCAATAGCAAGGTAGTTCCAATTTTGTTGTACGAAGAATATGTTTTCATTTCTTCCCTCCGCCAGTATTAACTGGATCAGGTTCCAAGGGTCGACTACGCAGTAGTCCTCTCAGCCCTTTCAGGGCTCCCCGAACTGAATGACAGTCTATTGTTAACGGGTAATTAAGTGTTACTCTGTAACATGTGGGAGACTCTTTGCAGGTTCTCTCATCAGTCTGTAAAATTATTGTCAAAGGCGAAGTTTTAATTATTGAAATCAACTTCACTTTAGTGAAGTCAATTTCACAAATGAGGTCATAAAAACATGAATGAAACAGTGAAAGCAGCTATTGCACTTGTTGTTGTGATTGCATTAGTTGGATCAGGAATTACAGTTTATCACTACGATTTTGCCGCAAAGCAGAAGGGAGTAATCATAACGGTTTCCAGTGGATACAACAGCACAAAGCCGCTGAGCAGAATAGTTTCCCTTGACTCTGCGGCAACTGCAACCATATATGCCCTTGGTGCCTATTCAAAGCTTGTAGGTGGCACCATCTATGACAGTTATCCCCCGAATGATCATCTGCCGAACATTACGGATTATCCATCCATGAACCTTGAGGAGATCTATAATCTCTCTCCACAGGCAGTAATTGCTTTCGCCAACTACTCAGGTAGCCAAATTTCTCAACTTCTAAATGCAGGAATAGACTACATTTTCCTCAATTCAGATGCCGGTTCAAACTTCAGCCTTATAGAACAGCAAAACACCCTCCTCGGGAAAATAACCGGAACCGAGGGAAATGCCTCTAAAATAAACAACTGGATGAATGAATCCCTTTCGGCAATCAATTCCACTGCAGCCAGGGCTTCGTCTGGGGGCGAGATATCAGGATTCTACTACCTCAGTTCATACGGAGGGCTGTGGACAGCTGGAAACAATTCGTTCGTAAACCAGTACTTCCAGTATGCACACGTAAAAAATATAGCTGCACCTTACCTCAGTGGTTTCTTCACCATATCCTCTGCATCCGTCCTCAATGCATCACCGCAGCTTATTCTCCTAAACCCCTATGTGAATATGAGTACATTGAATGCCCCGCCGTTCAACACTTCGAGGGCTGTCCAGGATAACATGACCTTCACTGTACCGAGCGATAATTTATTTTCACAGCCAAATTTCAGGGATGTGTATGCTGTCCAATGGGTACTCTACAAAGCATATAACGTAACAGCCAACATACCCCCATTCCCCATTACCCTGAAGTACAACCCTGATCCAATTAGTTTGGGATGATTTGATTTGTTCTGGGACTGGTTCAACAAGGATTACCTGACAAGGCAGAGAGGCCTGAAAGCCACAGGCCTTGCCATCCTTGTTTTTACACTGGCCCTGGTAATATTATTTTCAACTTTTATTGGTTCGGTGCGAATTCCGCTTGGTTCCATTGTAGAGATCTATGGTAGCCAGCTTCCCTTCATTTCCGGAGCTTTCGCCCACAATTACAGCCTATCGGCCTACGAGATAATAGTGTACCTGAGGGAGCCTGAAATACTTGGAGGTGCCATTATAGGCATTTCACTTGGAATAGGCGGAGCAGTTGTGCAGAGCATATTCAGGAATCCAATCACTGAGCCTTACATAATAGGGATTTCCGGCGGAGCGTCACTGGGTGCCGTCATGGCAATCGTCCTGGGCCTGGCCTTTTTCGGCCTTTTTACGGTGCAGGTTTTTGCTTTCCTGTTTTCTATAGGTGCAGTGTCCATAATCTACCTGTTTTCTTACAGGAGAGGAGTTGCCAATCCCACTTACCTGCTCCTGACTGGCATTGCGATCTCCTTTTTCTTCTCATCAATTGTGGCTCTTCTATTATTTTCAAATTACAACCTCCAGGGAGAAGCATTCTTCTGGCTCCTCGGATCTCTTGAGAATATAACCTGGTCCACCTTTTATCCAGTTTTTGGAATCGTTGCAGTGTCTTCAATAATAATGGCCACGATGTACAGGGAACTAGATGCCATGCAACTCGGGGAACAGCATTCAAGAAGCGTGGGGGTCAACGTGGAAAGGACAAAACTGCTGTCCATCTCACTTGTAACACTTAGCGTATCAGCAGCAGTGTCCATAAGCGGGCTTATAGGATTCGTGGGGCTCATTATACCTCACGTATCAAGGATCTTATTTGGAGGATCAAACCGATACGTGATTCCAGCGTCTGGCCTGCTTGGGGCAATATTCCTCCTGTGTGCAGATGATATAGCCAGATCTGTGGTAAATGGCGTTGTAATTCCCATAGGCATTGTAACAGGAATGATTGGTGTACCTTTCTTCCTTTTTATGATGAGGAGGCTCCTGAATGGAAGAATGGAAAGTTGAAGTAAAGGGCATCAGTTATTCCAACAGAAGATTCAGGCTAGAAAGCGTAAACCATAAGATAGGGCCTTCAACCATCACTGGAATAATAGGGAAGAACGGGTCAGGCAAATCCACTCTTCTGAAACTCATGCATGGTGATCTCAGACCCGATTCGGGAGAGGTCCTAATAGATGGAAAACCAGTAGCCCATTACAGCCCATGGGAACTATCACGGAAAGTCTCATTCCTTTACCAGGAAATGTATGAACCTTTCAGCTTCACGGTAAGGGATATACTCAACGTTTCAGGATATTCCAGAGAAGAAAGTGTGGCCTCTTACATGAGTGCACTGGAGGAGTTGGGCATAGCAGGATTATCAGATGTCCAGTTTACCAGCCTCAGCGGTGGAGAGAGAAGGCTTGCAACCATTGCTGCGTCAATTTACCAGGATGCAGAAGTAATGCTCCTTGACGAACCTACAACTTATCTGGATATAGACAACCAGATCGCAGTACACGACTTACTCAGATCTCTTAAGGAGAGAGGAAAAACAATAGTCATTGTTATGCACGATATCAATGCAATACAGTCTCTTTGCGATGACGTGATTATGCTTCGCTCTGGAAACCTCATCGCAGCCGGTCCGGTTGAGACTGTCCTTAATGAAGAGAATCTTAGAAACACTTTTGACATTTCATTTAAGGAAGTACCATATAATTCTGGGAAAATGTTCCTTCATGCGAACTTCGGAAAACACTGACCTGGAAGAACCTCAAGAGATTTCAAAAACCATTTTGTAACAATCGTATGCTAAAACAGCAGAAGGAAGGCGTGGAGAAACCAGAAGTTTCTCCTTTCATCTTCCTCAGTTAGGGTGCTCGGTAGGAATTGGATAAGTCTGCTGTTCCACGAGATAACGCTCCATTATCTCATTCGGGGTGGTAACCCTGTTATCCACTCTGTTAATAATTGGCCTGTTGTTATACCAGTACATGAAACTGTCAGCGCTGCCAAATGTCCACCTGAACTTGTCGTAGTTCTGCCATAGCCTTGAAAGTGCCAGATGCACCCTGTTCCCGTGCTTGTCAGCTTCAACGTTTTCTATTCCTGATTTTTTCATGTGATACCTGAGTTCAGTAGCACCGTAAAGTATGCTGAGAACCCCGCTCCTTAGGTGGACATTCTTCACACTCAGGTTGTTATCCTTTGTGAAATTGGTCATTGAGTCAACAAGTGTCTGGACAACTTCCTTGGTGATCTTTCTTGATTCCACTATGGAAAGGATCTTCTTTGTTGCCATATCTACACAGACAATCGCATATGGGTTTTCCATGGAGGACTGGTGATAATCCATGTATATGGTTGAAAGAGGTTCCTCGTGTGCATGCCCTTTCCCGTTATCATAGGAACTTCGTTTTGAGCGGATCATATTGTGATTCCGCATGAAATTGTAAATCTGATAGTATGAAACATTGCGTCCCTTACTCTTCATCAGGTAATAGATGGTTCTAGAACCTATCTTGTAGTTTACCCACAGATTTTCTATCTCTTTAGCCTCTTCCTGTGTGAGTGATGAAAACTTCCTTCTGGCATTTTCTCCGCTAACGTCTTCCTTCAATATCTGCTGCACCCTTCTGGGTGTCACATTGAACATCTTAGCGAGATCACTGACCTTGTAACCGTTTTCGACACTCTTTATTATGAATCTCTTGTCGTCAGTGCTTAGCATTGATATCCACTTACAATGCCCTATGATACCTTTAAGCGTTTTCTGTAGAGGTGTAGAGCGGTTCTTCTGTATATGATTAGCCTTTACTTATGTATGTAAGAAAGCAAAAGTTTTTCTATGGATGCGAAATATTTTCGTTCCCAGCGTTAACCCGTTTATATACAAACATAAGGATATACATAAGCTGTTACAGGCATACATATGGGGTTAATTGAATGACAATAAGAAGAAGTCTGTTCAGTCTTGCGAGAACCGTCAAACGGCAGTTCAGTCTCAAGGCTGATGTAAAGGCAGAATCGGGAATAGGCGTCCTGATTATCTTCATAGCCCTTGTCCTAGTTGCTGCTGTAGCTGCTTCAGTTCTCATACACACTGCAGGAATCCTGCAGCAGAGGGCACAAAGCACAGGAACAACTACCATAAGCCAGGTGTCTACAGGGATAATTGTGAATCAGATAGTTGGATACGATAGTGCCAACCCGGCCGAAGCTGGAGGCATATCTTATCTTGCAATACTAGTGAGCCTGAATACCGGAGGAAATTCGGTTGATTTGGGAAACACCAGTCTGACTCTTACGGTGAATGGGGTAACATCCGTTCTGGTATACAATACCTCTGTGTTCCAAAGCGTATCGGGTCAAGGAACTCAGAATCTGTTCGGGACGTCAGTATGGGGCAAGCTAAGTAGTGCAAATGGTGACCCAACCAGTTTTGGTGTCATAGGGATTACTGATCCTCAACACGCACTCACAAGCAGTTATCCAGTGTTAACACGTGGAGCTCAGGCTGCCATAATCGTGAATGTTACCGATACATTCGGCACGAATATTACGCAGAATGAGCATGTTTCAGGTCAACTTACACCTGAGACCGGTGTCTCAGCAACAATACAATTTGTGGCCCCAGAGGCCTTTGATACCAACGCAATCACGCTGCAGTAGACACCTCGCTGCCTCCCATTGGCCGATGGGAGGCGCACCTTCTTTCATTTTCTAACTTGTTTATATAACCGGTAGGCATGGTCTTTTAATTCATGAAGGTTCAAATAAGGGACAGAAACCTTGATGCTTCAATTGTAGCAGGTATTGGCGGCATTGTCATACTTTACGTCGGCTTGATTGGACTGAGGCTTGTAGTATTCGGGGGAGATACCACCACACTCGACATAACTGAAGTTGTGGCAGGGACGCTGTGGGGAGCCCTCATAATTGCCTTCAGCCTCCTCATGTTTCTTGATCTCAAGAGAAACAGGATTTATGGCGCAGCAATCATTTTACTTTCATTTGCGAGCTGGTATGGAACCTCCGGCGGACTGTTCCTTGGTTTTGTGTTTGCATTCCTCGGTGGAATAATGGGGTACATCTGGAAACCAAAAGTGCCCTCGGTTAAGAAAAAGCAGCCATTGGAACAGGTTTAGCAATAAATTTCCCCACTAATGTTAATTATATGACATGAGTCATTGGTGCCTCCGAAGTTCGTTTTGCTGTCAATTACTCATTTATTCCTTGCACCAACCTGTTTAGATATGT
The DNA here is from genome assembly GCA_046705365.1 of Thermoplasmataceae archaeon. Lineage (GTDB taxonomy): Archaea > Thermoplasmatota > Thermoplasmata > Thermoplasmatales > Thermoplasmataceae > JAJZOM01. The sequence goes on along the minus strand of JBJKQM010000020.1, from coordinate 18,445 downwards.
ATTCCGGGCTGCAGGTACATGGAATATGAAAACCAGACCACAATATACGGATCAAACGTAAACGCAATCTTCAGGAGAGGTTATGAGCAGGGCAAGAAGGAACAACTTGAACAGGATATCGGTATGATCCAGAATGTGCTCAGGAATTCTGAAAATTACGATGATTTCAGGGATCTGCTTTCAAAGGAGATAAAGCGTATAGACACCCGCTATCTTTGATTGAAAATTAATTAAAAGTCCATTTTGGAATCTCAAATGAATGTTTTAAATTATAGTATATCTGCGTAAAATAGCTAACCTCATTACATGTGAGGTATCTGTTTCATTTAATCACCTCTGATAAAATAATGGTGAAAATATGGCTGACAAGATGTCTCTTGTAGTTTTCTCTGGAACTGCCGACAAGTTGATGGCTGCATCTATTATTGCATCGGGAGCCGTTGCAAATGGCATGGACGTGGATATTTTTGTCACGTTTTGGGGCCTGACAAAGGTAATGAAGAATGACACATCACAACCTGATCTGAGCTACGATGGTCAGCACATGAAGGAGCAGGTATTTGCCCTCATGAAACAGAAAAACATTCCTGACTGGATTTCCATGCTGAAGAACGCAAAGGAGGTAGGGAATATTACGGTTTACGGGTGCGCTATGTTCGCTGACATGCTCGAGTTAAAGAAGGAAGACATGGACCCCATTGTGGACGAAATAATTGGTGTCAATGAATTTGTTTCACTCTCCAAGGACTCCATGACCATGTTTATCTGAGGTGACAAAAGTGGAAACAGAAATAAAACCAACTAAAGTTGTGGACGCAAGAGGTTCGTTCTGCCCTGGTCCGCTTATGGAATTAATTAAGGCATATAAGCAGGCCAAAACCAATGATGTAATATCACTGTATTCAACAGACAGCGGAACAAAGCGTGATGCTGCCGCATGGATCAACAAATCAGGGAATGAATTGATCGGCGTGTTCGATAAGGAAGGCTACTACGAAATAGTCATGAAGAAAACCAAGTGAGGTCTGATATGGCTACAAAAATACTGGTCCTTGGCGACGGCGCCGCCGGGACCATAATATCCAACAAGCTGAGATTTCTGATCAAGAAGGAAGACGCTGATATCACGGTGATTGGCAACTCCAAGTACCACTATTTCAAACCTGACGGGATACACATACCACTGGGACTAAAGAATTACAGGGACAGTGTTAAAAAGACTGAGTTCCTGTTCAACTACGGAGTGGATTATGTCAGGGACACTGTAAGCCTGATAGATGTGGAAAACAGGAATGTCAAGACTGCTTCCGGAACAGATTACACGTACGATTACCTTATCATTGCAACTGGAGACAGGCTGGTGCCAGAGGATATTCCAAATTTCGACAAAGCGGCATCCCACTTCTACTCCCTTGAAGCATCACTAGATCTCGGCAAAAAACTGGCAAGCTTCAAAGGGGGAAAGATAGTGATTGGCCCTTCGAGTATCCCATACCAGTGCCCTCCCGCCCCATACGAGTTTACCTTCCAGCTGGATAGGTACCTGAGGAGACGGGGGATAAGGGAGAAGACTGAGATCCATTACATTTTCCCGCTTAACAGGGTATTCACAATGGAGAACGTATCTGCACACGTACAGAAGCTGTTCGATGAGAAGGATGTGATTTATCACACCTTATACAACCTGGAGAGCATTGATGCTGAAAAAAAGACTGTCAGTTCACTTGAAGGGGAAGACCTCCCGTACGACTTCCTGATACTGGTACCACCTCACAAGGGACAGGAAGTGATAACACAATCAGGCCTTGCGGGAGACCAGGGCTATATTGAAGTTGACAGGCACAAACTGAATTACAAGGATTTCGACAACGTCTTCGTAATTGGCGACGCCACTGACCTGCCTATTTCCAAAGCAGGTGCGACAGCGCACTTCCAGTCTGAATATCTTGCAGGAAAGATAGCATCTGAACTATCCGGATTTGTTGCTGAAGAGCAGTATGACGGTTCTGTTGCATGCACAACTGTAACCGGGGATGAGAAGGCTTTCACGCTCTATTTCTCATACACCAGGCCTCCAAGGGCCGTATTTCAGAGCAAGCTTGATTACATCCTGAAGTGGACTTCAGCAGACACTTACTTCAGTGGAATGCTGAGAGGGGTGATGTAGATGGAGAAACCTGAGCTTATGAATGACGAGATGGAAGAACTCCTTGCCAAAGTAATGGACAACGCGGATGTGCTCAAATCATTCGTGGATGCCCTTGAGAAACTGAAATCTGCTGGAATCCTGGATTTAATGACAGGCGTTGTGAATGACTATGTTCCCACAGACGTTGATTTTCTCGGGAAATTTTTCTCATCAAAGGAGTTTACCGTTTCCCTGATGAAGACCCTGAATGTGTTAATTTCAATAATGGGTGCAATGGGGACGGAGAAAAATTCTGACCTGATCAAGGGGATAATGTTCAATTTTGAGAACATAACTGATAATGTCCAGGATGCCGTCAATGATCCTAAGAAATACTCGCCAATGAAACTGAGAAACCTTCTCTATGACCCGGATGTTATGCTTTCCATGTCTGTCATGATCTCTGTATTGAAGGGGTTTGGCCAGATACTCAGAAAGATAACTCCATAATTTTTTTTAAAAAGTGAAAACAATTTCCGGATCTGCTTCTTCAAATCCGAGAAGTGCAGATCTGCTGCATTAATTCAGTTTTCTGTAAGAGAAAAGCGCGGGGAGGGGGATTCGAACCCCCGCTCTCAATTGAGAAATAGCTTAGCAGGCTACCGCCGTACCGCTGGGCCATCCCCGCCTATGCGGTAAACCGATCCTGAAGGTCGTTGGCTACCTGCTCCAAAACCTCTTCAAAATCTTCATTTTCCAGTGTTACAACTTCCCCGGATGGAAGAATAATTTTAGCGAAATACATTTCTCCGTCTTTTGAAATTTCAACTTCAGCTAATTTGTCGCCCATGATCTCAACCCTTAATTTAATGGGATATAATATTTATTTCCCAAATGGTGACCACTGCATTGGAACTACAGTGACTTAATCTCCCAGATGCTTTTCTTGTTATTATTATCTTGCCGACCTTAATCCATCTTATATAATATGGGTGTTGATGGAAATCTTTAGGGAGTGACAGCTGGATACTTTACTTCCAACTTTCACAGGATGTATTTAAATGTTACCTTCTTCCAATTGCTATGAAGTTAATCTAGATTTTCTATAGAAGCGCCATTTTACTATGTCAAAAGAAACTTTATTCGGTAAACCATGCAGGATTGTACCAATTATAATTTATATATCAGTTCAAATCCAATGGACATGCTAAAACGAATAGCATTGATTGCAGTAGCCATGTTAATGGTGGTTTCAGCTATTTCAGTTGCAACCGCCGATGTTAACCTTGGTCCTAATGCAACAAAGGTAGGGAATTTTGCCCTATACCAGAATTCTACAACCGGGGCAATCTATAACCTAAGCTTCGTAAATGACAATTACGACGCAGTAATAGCCAGCTCTGTGAATGCAACGGGAAACGCAGTGGTGAGTTCCAACCTTTCCAGCTACAATTCTGATAACGTGAAAACCATAGGGAACCTGACTGTCTTCACCGCCGGAAATGAAAACACCCTCATCATGTCTACACAGTCCGTAGGACTTGGTTCCTCAGCATCGATCACCCTGAATCTGAACTCACCTGTCAGCAAGCTTAATTTGACCACAACACAGCACAATTATCTCCAGTCAAACACTGGAAACGTTGCGGCAAGTTACCTTGCAAACAACATGTACAAAGTGAGCGTTAACAATACCCAGTTCATTCTGTTTTCAACCGTGAATGTCTCAGTGGCTAACGGAGCCCAGAGTGTAACATACACCAAGTCTGGTGGCATGTTTTACAACCAGGTATTCGTTGGAATTTCACCCCTTGGCGCACTGAAGGACACTATAGAAAAGGAAGTCAGAAGCCATGAGAATCCATTCACATACAACAACACAACAGGAATGGTCAACGGAAGATTTGTTTCGTTTAACGTGAACCCGACAAGCGGAGTGATATCCCAGTTTACGGATGTTCAGAGCAATGCAACCATCTTCACAAGCATACAGGCTTCCGGAAACGGAACAATTGGCGCTGACAGCCCAAGTTCTGCATTTGCTGCCATGCAACCAATAGTTGCAGGAAATGTGTTCTTCTTCGGAAACAACACCGTGGTCTACCAGATGCACAACAACCCGTCAATTGTTCAGAACACGTATCTCAGCAATGGAACACTTACATACAATGTTAATTCAGGCCTCAATATCTCTGTATTCAACCCACCCAAAGAAGACGTTGGATCAGAACATCTTAATGCAAGCACAGTGAATTACACAGGTGTAAATCTGGGAGACCAGTTTGATATACCTGCCTCATCAACAATTGTATTCATACACAACAGCACCTTCAAGGGGTCTCTCTTTGTGCACGGCGCAACTGTCTCAGTGAACAATGCCACTGGAGTTGTAACCATTACCACAAACGGTACGGCACACGTGACATTCGTTGCTCCACCTGGACTCCAGCACCTTGAGCCCACAGTAAGGGAATCAATACAGTATGCTATTGATCACGGAAAACTGGCGGCTCTTGTTGTTCTCGGATCAGCAGGGAATTCCAGCTCCAACCTTTCGGTGAGCTACAACAGTTCCATGCAGATAAATGTCCAGAATGTTTCGACTGGCAGCATAACAGTGAAAGTTGGATCATTGAACCATGAGGGAACAAACTTCGCAATATTTGTGCCCAACAATGTTATCCAGAACAACTCCAAGATTACACTGAAGTTTGACTCACAGGTAATCACGCTGTCCAAAAACATGAACAATGTGGTGAACGCAACCAGCACAACACAGGCTACCTTCTACTACGTCCAGGTATCCGGAGGAACCCTTGTTGTGATACATGTGCCACACTTCTCCCAGCACACAATCCAGATCTCAACATCTTCCGCAACAACTGGAACCGGTCTTCCCGGCCTTAGTGGCCAGACAGGACTGTATGCCGCACTTGGCGTTCTTGTTGTGATCGGTGTTGTAGCTGGAGTAGTTCTGGTTAGAAGAAAGAAGTAAGTAGGTAGAAATACCCACTCCCATTTTTTTAAACAATTTTTCTAATTTCTTTTTAATAATTATTACAGTGAATAGTGCATTGAGGTAATACCCCGCGCGATGTAAGGTATAAATACTGGAAAATTGTAACTATTCGGTGGAGGTGCTCGCCATTGCTGAGCTTCATTAAGAGACGTGACTACGATGATGATGAAGATTACGATGATGACGATGAAGATATTTAACTGATAAATTTCAATTTATTTTTTCATTTCCACAGTCTCCAAAGCTTTAGTTTTTATTCATAAAGTCATGAGGTAATGTTTGGAGTCTGAAACCACAACCCCGTCTGTATTCGATTTACTTCACCCAAGGATAAGAGAGCTTCTTGAGAGCAGGAAAATAACCACCCCTACAGAGCCTCAGGCAAAGGTAATCCCAAGCATAATGGAAGGAAAGGATGTACTCCTCCTGTCCCCCACAGGCACAGGGAAAACTGAAGCAGCCATATTTCCTATATTCCATAAGATCCTGACAGAACATCCAGATCCCGTTTCTACCCTTTTTATTACACCTCTCAGAGCTCTGAACAGAGACATGCTCGATCGGCTTATCAAATACGGGAAAGAACTTGGCATCAGGGTCCAGGTGAGACACAGTGATATAAGTGAATCTGCGCGGAGAGAGATTGTTAACAAGCCGGGAGATATCCTCATAACAACACCGGAATCCTTGCAGATCCTGCTCAATGGAAAAAGACTGAGGGAAATCATAAAAAATGTCAAGTATGTAGTTGTTGACGAACTCCACGAAACTTCGCAGAATGAGAGGGGATCCCAGTTTGCCCTTGCAATAGAAAGGCTTAAGGCCCTGGCTGGCAACTTCCAGCGGATTGGCCTCTCAGCCACTGTTGGGAATGCAAAGGAACTTTCACATTATCTGGCTCCGCTTGGGAACCCAACAATAATAAGATCTGAAATGAGAAAGAAAATGGAGATCCAGGTCGGGATACCGCCTAAAGCACCACCTGAAATCGCCGAGAAGATGGGGTGTGACGAAGGATATGCCGGAGCCATACTCCACATGTGGGATCTTATTCAGGAACACAGGGGAACCCTGGTGTTTGTAAATACGAGGAGTGCTGCGGAAGACATAGCATTCCGGTTGAGGCTATACCTTGAGGACCCACCGATTCAGGTACATCATGGTTCACTTTCAAGGGAAACCAGAGAAACTGCTGAAGTCGATTTTAAGGCAGGAAAAATAAAGGCACTCATCTGCACTTCGTCCCTGGAACTGGGTATCGATATCGGTTCTGCTGATCTGGTTCTGCAGTTGAATTCACCCAGGCAAATTAACAAATTGATACAGAGAGTCGGCCGTTCTGGCCACTGGATTGAGAAGATATCACTTGGGAAAATCGTTTGCAGCGACATTATTGAACTTGAGGAAGCCACTGCAATAGTCTCCCACATACTTCAGGGCCATCTGGAAGATATCCTGATCCGGAAGAACTCACTCGCCACTCTGGCAAATCAGATAATACTTCAGTCAAAATTTTTTCAGAATGTTGATATTGACGAGTTTTACAGCATAGTGAAAGCATCCTACCCATACAGGGACCTTGAGAGAGAGGAATATGATGAGGTGGTGAATTTCCTTGTGGACACCAGAAAACTGTGGAGAGAGGACGGAAAGATTGGAAAAAGAAAAGGTGTTCTGCACTACTACATCGAAAACATATCTATGATTCCCAGCGAGAAGAACTTCAAAGTTATTGACATGGTCAACAAGAAGTTCATCGGAACCCTTGATGAGAGGTATGTTGTCAATGAACTCGAGGCCGGGAGCTACTTTGTTATAAAGGGATCAACCTGGAGAATAATACGGATTGAAGGTGAGAAGATCCTTGTAGAGCCATTCCCAACCGCAGCAATTGCACCAAAATGGTCAGGAGAAGATATTCCGGTGCTTCTTGACGTCACCGGAAAAGTCTCGGAAAACCGTGAAAAGAAAATTGTACCAAATTTTGTGGATGAGCACTCACGGGAAGAACTTAAACAGTGGTATGAAAAGGAGACTGCAACATTAAAGAAAACAATCATTGAAAGCAAGGGGAGTGAAATAATCATACAGGTAATGCTCGGCACAAGAGGCAATTTTGCCCTTGCAGAAATATTCTCCAGCCTCCTGGCGGGGATCACAGGAGAGAGTGTAGAGATGGACTATTCCCCGTACCACATTTACATACGGGCCTCAAGAAGGATACCTGCCAGAGATGTGAGGAGAATTATACTGAGCATTGAACCTGAGAAGGTGAACCAATATATTGCGGGATCAGCCAGGAGATCCAGGTTCTTCAATTCTGTATTCCTCTATGAAGCTAGAAAATTCGGCGTGATCAGCAATGATGCAGACATTGGGAGGATCAGGCTTGAGAAGATCATCGATGCCTACAGGGACACCCCAATTTACAGGGATTCCATCAGAAAGCTGATGTCCGATTACATGGATATCAGGACCCTTAACCGCTACCTGGAGAAAGTTGCCGATGGTTCAATGGAATTCATCATGAACGATGATATTTCTGAAAGTTCCGACGTGTTCATATCCCATTATTCCGAGAGAGTTGCCCCCCTTAAACCAACTAAAACAATACTTGAAGCAGTGAGAAAGCGGCTTGTGAATGAACAGGTGACACTTTTCTGCACTTCCTGCTCTTACGTGAGGACCATCAGGATAAGGGATATCGAGAGCATAAAATGCCCCAGTTGTGGAAGCAGCCTGGTGGCTTCGCTTTCGCCTTTTGAAAGGAACCTTCTGGACGAATCCAAAGAGGATACTCCTGAAGGAATCAAAATAAGAAAGAGGCTTTCCAAGAACGCCCATCTTGTGCGGGAACGGGGAATGCAGGCAGTAATGGCCCTTGCAGCAAGAGGAATAGGGCCCGAGACAGCTTCACGACTCCTGGAAGTAACTTACCATAATGAGGAGGATTTCATAAGGGCAATCCTTAGCGGAGAAATGGATTACGCAAAGAGCAAAAGATACTGGGATTGAGACACAGATCAACAGATTTATTTTGATGAATCACTGTATACAAAAGATGCCTGAAAGCAAGGTTCTCAAAACGCTTGAGAAATACAGGATGAAAAACGAGGAAGTCCCTATCATCGTTGAGGGGAAGAATGATGTCGGCAGCCTCAGGAATCTCGAATTTCAGGGAGACATCATTATCTTGAACGTAGGAAATACCCTGGTGAACTTCTCCGAAAATATAGCAGCTGAGAACAATGAGGTGATTATCCTCACGGATTTTGACCGGAAGGGCGTGGAACTCAAGAAGAATATACAGAGATACATGACAGGATTGGGCTGCCAGGTGGATACCGCACTATGGGAAACTCTGAGAAGATACGTCAACATAAAAACCATTGAGGAGCTTCCGTTTGCCGTCAAGAATATCCAGGCAGATGCCAACTTCAAGATCCAGAAAAGAATCACTTCGAGAAGGAAGAGGGATTACCTGCGCCCTCCTGACTGAATTTTACCTTTTTATAGGCACACAATATTACAGGTAAATGGCTTCCAACATCAAGATTACTTTCATTGGAACCGGTGGATCATGGCCATCTCCTGGCAGAGGGCTGCCATCTGTTGCAATTCAGATTGATGACATGATTAACCTCTTTGACTGCGGGGAGGGGACACAGAAGCAGCTCATGAAGAGCAAACTTTCCTTCATGAGCATTGATAACGTTTTCATTACTCACTTTCACGGAGACCATTTCCTGGGGCTTTTGGGCATGGTGCAGAGCATGTCCTTCAATAACAGGGAGAAACCACTGACCATTTATGGCCCGAGAAGCGCCATAAGGATCCTTTCATCAGGCCTTAATCTAGGCTATTTCAGGCCAAAATTTGAGATAAGGATAGCCGAACTAGAGATGAATGCCACTTACGATTTTGGAAAATTCACCATTTCCACATTGAAGAATGACCACACAGTTCCTGCAATGTCATACAGGATAGACGAGCCTGAAATGACACGAATCGACAAATCTAAAGCGGACGAACTGGGGATACCGCCCAGAAGATTGGAGGAACTCAGAAGCAAAGGTTCCATTTCTCACAATGGAACAACTTTCACACTGGATCAGGTGTCAGGAGGCGTAAGGCCTGGAAGAAAGATCGTCTACACCGGGGATACAAGACCTATGCCGGAGATGGTAGAATTTGCAAAGGGCGCCGACGTGCTTATTCATGAGACCTCTACAGACTCTTCACTTGAGCCGACCGTGAACCAGTTTGGCCACACTTCGTCGAAGCAGGCTGCAGAAATTGCACGCGATGCAGGGGTCGGAAAATTCTTCCTCTACCATTACAGCCCGAGATATGATACAATAGAGAGCCTCATTAAGGAGGCCAGAGAAATATTCCCCGAGTCTGTGGCAAGCCGTGAATTATTGGAGTATGAAGTACCTGCAAGGCATGATCAGAAGTGAATATTCAAGCCCGGGCAGCAAGAATGATGCTCTGCTCGGCTCTTTCAGCGATCCTTTTAATTGCATTCTCTGTCCCCTGACGAAAATGCTTCGTTATGAACCGCTTTAAAATTAGCAGTTTGAATGAAAGTTGAACGTCCCATTTCACTGTTATTCTGGATCCGGACCCGTTGCTGGAAATTTCCATGCGCTTGAATCCCGTAAACGGGCCGCTGTGATAATTCTCAGTGCAGCAGGAGGATCCCTTGTCGCAAATATATGACATTTTGCCTTCTCCAGGAAATGCAAACCGTACCAGGAACATACCACCAGATGTTTTGCTAATCTCCCTCATACCATGCCAGAATTCAGGCAGATCCTTCCAGTTTCCAACGGTTTCAATTATATCTTCCGGAGAAGCATCGGAATGAGCTGAAACTTCAAATTTTACGGTGCCCAGTTTCACTTTCTTCCCCTAGATATTATGATCTGCCCTTAATCGTTACTCCTCTGGAATTCTGATAGTTGCCAGAACGCTCCTCATAGATCATTTGTGGCACCGACTCAAGTCTGTGAAAAACGATCTGGGCAATGCGGTCACCAGTCTTCAGGTCAAGTGTTGTTTCACCGGCATTGAGGAACGACAGTGTAAGTGTTCCATGATAACCTGCATCCACTGCCCCAAAAGAACCTATTATTCCTTTCCTTGCAAAGGATGACCTGATCCAGATCTGCCCTATAACATCGGAAGGGAGTGCCATGAATTCCAGAGTGGAGGCCAGAAAATGACTTCCAGGGCCTATAGAGGCGTTGTCCGAATCCTTGCCGTCCATACGTATATCCTGTACTCTGAGGTCATAACCGTTTGGGGTGAGGGATGCCTCATGAAAATTTTCAGAAATTAGCTCCCCCTTAATGGTCAGTGAGAGGATTTCTCTGTCACTTAAGGTTGCCATCCTATAGTCAATGAGTGGTTGCTAAATTTCTTTTGCTAGCCGGAAGGACATTTCTGTTCAGGGCCATATAGAGGACGATTGCCAGGAAGAATGAGACGTAATAGCTGATATCCACGCCATTCAGCATTAGCCCAATTGGGCCGGCAAAGTAGGCAGGCGGATACATGAAAGGAATGGATATTAGTATGGCAAGGGTATAGGCAATAGCTCCAGTATATTTCCTGGCTGTTATCCTGGTGTCCTTAAGCCTCGGCTGCAACCAGAAGTAATGGGCTATGAGGATACCCAGCCATGGGGTAATCCAGTAATCAAGGATGAAAAGGAAATTCTCGTAGAACCCATAGAAGCTGTTGTATCCGATGAAACCGAGAACCAAGCCGATCGAGGTACCGAGGACTAGAGGCAGTTTCCTACCCGACCTGTTTACTGCTGTGTTAAATGATAGGCCGTTGGAATAAAGGTTCAGTGCATTTGCTGCAATACCGCCAAGGAAGAGAGCTATCATTCCGGCAATGAAGTATGAACCCATGTAATGGGCAAGAGCACTGGCAGGGTTTTCATCCACATTTCCAGTTGCTATTGCCACTGCCATTCCAAGGAGTTCTATCCAGAAAGAAGCTGCCGCTCCACCAATGAATGTGTAAATAAATGACCTGGAACCTTCTTTTTTTCCGCCCACAAACCTAGAATAATCAGAAGCATAGGGTCCCCAGGCCATTATATAGGAAAAAGATGCTGCCAGTGTGATTCCGAAACCTGCATACACCGGTAGTACAGGAGATGCAGTATAGCTTATGCCGGAAGTGAAATCGAAGATAGTCTCAATGCTGATGATGAAGAATAGAATACCGAGGGCGACAGACATTGCAAGTTCGAATTTTCTAATCGCCTCATGCCCATAATATGCCAGGGCCAGAACTATCAGTGCAACCAGAATGAGAGGGATGAGGAAATAGACGCCTTTCATTATTATCTCGAGGGCAAATGATGCCAGCACCAGGTTGACAGTCAACCAGCCAAGCGTGTTGCTCCACTGGAGAAATGCCATGATGGATGACCCTGCCCTTCCGAAAGGGCCAAAACTGAGGGACATCTGGGATTTTCTTGTCCTGACGCCCATAACGCTCATCATTCCAAGGAGCGCTCCCCCCGTGACGTTACCAATTATCAGGGCCGTAAGAGTTGGATAAATGGGCTGCCCGAGCTCAATTGGGATGAAGCCGATAGCAAAATCTCCAATAGTGAGGTTGGCAGCGAACCAGATATAGAATAGGCTAAGAGGTCTCTGATTAATGCTTATCCCGTTTGCCATTTTATTTTCGGTCATTTCCATCAACTGTTACCGAACAGGTGTTCGTAATTCTACAATGGTCAATTGCGGCCATATACTTGAACATAAGCCCAGAATTATGGAAATATGTACTGAAAGAAGCGAATATAAATTATATTGACCTGTTTATTACAGTATATGGACCTCGATGAGAAGGTGGAAGCTATCCTTTATGCGTCCGAGAGCCCAATGTCGGTTGCAGACATTGCCATGGTTCTGGGGGAAAACAAGGATGAAATCATGAAAGTAATGAAGTCTCTCATCAAGTCCTACAGGAAAAGAAAGACATCTCTTGATATTGTCAGAACCGGCATCAGATACAAGATGCAACTTAAAAATGAATTTTCAGAGATCGTTACCCCGGTTTCTAAAAGAGAGATTTCCAACCTGGAACTGAAGATTCTTGGTTTTGTTGCTGCTAACCCCGAGTGCATGAGGGGCGACATTGTTTCTCACTTTGGAGACCGTTCCCGATCACCACTGGAGGGCCTTGTACACAGAAAATTCCTTAATGCCAGGAAATACAGGAATACTGAGCTATACAGCGTAACCAAGGAGTTCTACCGTTACTTCAACATTGACCGGAAAGAACTGGAAAATAGAGTGAAATCGACTGGAGAAGACAATTCTGATGAGTAAAATATTGCTTGTGGGTGGCGGAGGAAGGGAAGATGCCGTAGCCTGGAAAATAAAGGAAAGTGGTTCCGAACTGTATTCGGCAATGAAAAACCGCAATCCTTCCATAATCAGCCTTGCCTCGGAACATCTGATCTGCGACGAGCTGGATTATAAGAAAATAACTGAATTTGCAGCATCAAGAGGTGTGGATCTCGCCTTTATTGGACCTGATCCTGTTCTGGACACACCCCTCGCTGAAGAACTTGAAAAGTATGGAATACCTGTAGCATCCCCCTCCAGGAATGCCGCCAGGATTGAAACATCCAAAGCATACATGCGTGACCTTCTGGGCAGGCACAACATTTCCGGAAACATCTTCTCAAAACTATTTACAAGTAAAAATGACCTTTCAAAGTTCCTGTCCAATCACAAAGAGGAGTATGCCATCAAGCCCATAGGCCTCACCGGAGGAAAGGGCGTTAAGATCATGGGAGAGCACCTGAAGGGTTACAGTGAGAGCTTTGAATACGCTTCAGGGCTTCTAGAAAAGGACGGCAGCGTTCTGCTGGAAGAAAGGCTTAGAGGAGAGGAGTTTTCCCTTCAGGCATTTACTGATGGAAAAACCATCCTTCCGACGCCGCTTGCTCAGGATTTCAAACGCGCTTATGAGAATGATACCGGCCCCAACACCGGTGGGATGGGTTCCATTACAGACATGGATGGGCTTCTGCCTTTTGTCTCTAAGGACAGCCATGGGAAAGCCGTATCCATCATGCAGGAAATTGTTACTGCAATGGCAAAAGATGGAGATACATTCAGAGGAGTGATGTATGGCCAGTTCATGGAAACAGAAAGCGGGCCAAAAGTAATAGAAATAAATGCCAGATTTGCGGACCCGGAGAGTATGAACATACTCAGCCTTTTCAAAGGGAACTTCACGGACCTGCTTTATTCCATTGCTGAAGGCTCCCTCAAGTCTAACGTCTCCTTTACGAAAAAAGCTACAGTGCTGAAGTACATAGTACCAATAGGATACGGCACAAAATCTGAACCTGGCACACTTAAAATTGATCGGAATTCCATGGGAAATGATACAAGACTCTATTATGCAGCTGTTTCAGGTTCGCTGGAAAAAGTTGAGATGTCTTCCTCAAGGTCCCTCGCACTGGTTGGGCTCGCTGATACCATCGAGGAAGCTTCAGATATCGTCGAAAAGAATCTGCCTTTCATAAAGGGAAATTACTTCGTCCGGCATGATATCGGTTCAAGAGAGATGATGCTCAGGAAGAGACCCGGGGAAACTAAAAAGTGAGTTTTCCCTGAACCCTTGGTGACCTGTTTGGCATGGCCAGTACAAGGTTTTGCTTCATTTTGACCACTGGTTTTTCAAGTGAAACCTTTCCGCCCTGGAAGAAACCCCTCTGATATCGCATTTCATCTGCCACAAAAATCTCAAAATCCGAATCTGCAGGTGCCTTCACGGCAGGATGCATTTCAAGTTCAGCTTCAAATTCAGTAAGGTACTCGAAAGTCCCTTCTGTCATGAACATGCCTCTTTCAAGCTCATCCGCATCGACATTCTTGATGGCAAGGCCGACCCTTGTGCCACTCTCCACTGATTCCTGGTCCTGGTCCTGCACCTGAATTGATCTTACCTGTGCCTCCTTATCGATGTATGAGCACATCAGCTTCTGGTGTTTTTCAACCTTTCCGCCAAGCACAAATCCCAGTGCTACAGTACCAACGCTTTTCACTTTAAAGAAATGGTCCACCATCACTGTTGGCTTACTGAACCTCGGGGCATGCTTTTCCTTGGAAAGAATATCCATGAATTCAATGGGGTTTCCAGAATAGAAACCGAATTCTTTCAGTGATGTTTTTGAGATTACCGCCTTAAGCGAATCAATCTTGCTTTCATCATCCACAAGAAAATAACCCTTTTTCATCCCCATAAGGTCAAGGGCAATTATGGCTTCCCCCAACTCCTTCGTGATTGAGTTGCCGTTCAGCAGTGCCACATCAGCAGGATATATGCAGTCAGTGAGTGAGGATATCTTGTCTGGAAAGCGTGAAGGTGCCAGGAAAGTGTAAACATTTTCACCATCCTTCCTGTTGTATAGGGCAATATCGCTTTCAGTTCCTTTCTTGGACACTACTCTTAGAAAATCATTCAAATCATATGCAAATACACTAAGACTGTTCAATTACCTCACCGGTTTCCTTTAGAATGTGATCTTTCAGTATAGAAATAAATGCCGGAGAATCATTCGGCAGATCCGATCTTATGTAAATCAGTCCCGATTCGCGAACTTTCTCGCCAAATTCGTAATCGAGATCATAAAGGATCTCCAGATGTTCATAGATGAATCCAATTGGAACGGAAAGAATTTCGGTGAACCCCTTTTTCCTGATTTCCTCGAGAACTTCATAAATGGATGGCTCTAGCCATGTTTTTCCGTATTTTCCCCGGCTCTGGTATGCACAATAGAAATTCTTAATACCCATTTTCTCAGCAATAAGATCGGCAGTTTTCCTGAAAGCCCTGTCATACTCATCTTCGTGGCCCCTGAAAAGAGGAAGACTGTGGGCATCGAAGAGCACGGCAGTTTCATCATCTATTACATAATTTTTCATGATGGCGGCCCACATGGAGGAGAGTTCCTCGGGAGAGAAACCGTTGACAAACTTCACTTCTGCTTTTAGTTCCATTGTTTCCATTGCCGATAGGGTCGGTTCCAGGTATGAATTCCTTACATTTGTAGATTCGAATGGGAATAGCGGGATGGCAATAATTCTTTCAGAGCCGTGTTTCTTGGCTTCGCTGAGGGCATCTGAAAGTGTTGGGTTCCAGTGCTTGTTCCCGAGAATTACATTAAACTGACCATAGGGTGACAATTCCTTTTCCAGCCCTTCAACTATCTTGTCAATGATTGCATTGGAAGGTGAAACTCCATTGGCCATGGAGTATTTTTCCGTATTCTCCTTTACCGCGTATTCAGGTACAGGTTTGCCTTCATAAATGCCCTGAAGATAAGGCAGGACATCCTCCATTCTTGAAGGGCTCCCGTATGCCATCAGTATAACTGAGATCATTTTCCATCCCTGAATTCATGCGCTGTTCTTACAATTTCCCTTAAATTTTCTGCTCTTGTTGCAGGGAGAACGCCATGGCCAAGGTTTAGGATAAATCCATCTTTGTGCGACATTTCGGACACGAGCCTTTTAGCTTCCTGCACAGCGGAATGTGGTGCCTCCACAACCATCAGGGGATCAATATTTCCTTGAAGCCCGGTTTCCTGGTTAATTGCCCTGGAGACTGAAGGAAGATCGCATCTCCAGTCCAGACTGAGAACATCAAAACCTGGAATCTGTAACTCCTGCAGCATTCCCGAGGTCTGGGTGCTGAAGTACACGAGAGGCACACCAACAGAGAGTTCGCTTGCTATTTCTGCAAGGTAACGGTTTGAATAGTCTCTGAACTCAGAAGGAGGGAGAAAACCGGCCCAGCTGTCAAAGATTTGAATTGCGTCCGCGCCACTCTTTATCTGTGCCCTGGAGTTCTCAATGACCATTTCCTTGACCATTTCCATCAATCTGGTAAAATCCGCATCCCTGTTGTAAAGCAGTTTTCTTGTCTCTGTCAATTCCCTGTCTGCTTTCCCTGCAACAAGATAAGATGCTATGGTCAGGGGTCCTCCCGCAAACCCAATCAGCGGAAACTGCGGATTAGTTTCCTTGAATACCCTGATTGCAGAGTATGTTGCGTACCTGTAATTGTTAACGGAAAAATCAAATATGCCATTGAGAGACCTGTTTTCCCTGAATGAATTGGCTATAACCGGGCCAACGCCTTCCCTGAACTCCAGCTCGAAACCCATCGCTTCTATTGGCGTTGTTATATCTGAAAATATTATTGCAGCATCCACGTCAAGAAGATTCAAAGGTTCTTCCGTGACTTTCAGTGTGAGATCCTTATCTGCGCATATCTCCTTGATGGTATACTGTTTCCTGAGATTGGTATAACCTGTAAGATAGCGGCCTGCCTGCCTCATGAACCAGACCGGAGTCTGTTCGTGTGGTTCACCCTTCAGAGCCGCAATAAAATTATTCATTTATACCATATTTTTGCAATAATTATGAATTTTTCACACTATTGGGCTTCTTGGTGATCCGGGATTTCCACCTTTACTGCCCATTCGCTTTTGTTCTGAACCACGCTTGCTGAAACGGATTCTTCCTTTATTCTTCCAAGAGCGGCCTCTGCCTCAGCCTCAGTCTGGTAGTGAAGGTAAATGCTGTCGAAACCGAGTTCAGGCATTGTGGAAAGTTCTGATATTACCGGAGTTATCTTTTGGACAACGAATTCGAAACTTGCGAGATCCATCTTAACGGTCCCGTTGTCGATTTTCTTCTTTCCAAGCTCCAAAAAACCTCCAACTATGCCTTTCTGCACTTTCCTGGAAATCTGTTTCTCGCTTGGTATAAGGAGTGAATACCCGGATAAGCCTGCCCCGATTACAATGGCAAAAACACTGCTTATTCTTGCTCCCACGTAGAACGCGTAAGCTCCCAATGCCAGGAAAGCCAGCCCGACACCCATGGCAGTGCTATTCACATCTGGAAAATCTAATTCAGCTTATTAAGGGTTCGATTTCAGGTATGGGATAAAAAAAGAAGGTTTAGGGTCTGGTCCTTCTAACCGTTCTTGGATATGGGATTGCTTCCTTTATGTTGTCCAGGTGCATTATCCACATTGAAAGTCTGTCTAGCCCCAAGCCAAATCCGGAGTGCGGAACACTGCCATACTTTCTCAGGTCAAGGTACCAGTAGTAATCATCCCTTGGGAGGTTGAACTCCGCCATTCTTTTCTCCAGCAGTTCGAGATCCCATATTCTTTCACCGCCACCTATCACCTCACCGTATCCTTCCGGCGCAAGCAGATCGTGGCACAGAATTTCCTTTGGATTTTCAGGGTCAGGCATATGGTAGAAAGTTTTCAGTTCGGTGGGAAAATGTGTGATGAAAACCGGTTTATCAAAATGTGCAGTAATTGCCCTCTCCTCATCAGCGCCAAGATCGTCCCCGTATTTAAGGTCAAGACCCCAGTCCTTTGCCATTTCCATCAGTTTTGAATACCTGATGCGGGGAAATGGAGCTTTTATCTTCTTCAGGACTTCAATGTCCCTTCCGATTATCTTGAGTTCTTCCTCGTGGTTCTTGACCACTTCCTGGACGATGTATTCTATCATCTTTTCTTCGATATCCATCATCCCTTCGTTCTCAACCCACGCGACCTCGGCTTCTGCGTGCCAGTATTCGGTCAGGTGGCGGAAAGTTCTTGATTTTTCAGCCCTGAAACTTGGTGATATGGTGAAAACCTTCTCAAGGCTGAATATGAAAGTTTCCAGGTAAAACTGGGAACTCTGTGAAAGTGATACCTCTTCTCCAAAGAATGGCACCTTGAATAGTGTTGAACCTCCCTCAGTTGCAGTTGATACCATGATTGGAGGCTGAACCTGGTAGTAACCGTTGTTGTAATAGAAATCAGCAAAAGCCTTGAAGATTGTAGACCTGATTTTCATCATTGCAGTGAATTCCCTGCTCCTGAGCCAGAGATGCCTGTTATCCAGGAGGAATTCCTCGCCAAGATCCTTTGATATGGGGAAATTCTCGTTTCTCTGATATATTTTGAATGATTTTATCTCAATTTCATACCCGGTTGCTGCACGATTGTCCTTGTGGAGGATCCCTGTTACTTCCAGGCTACTTTCCACAGTAAGTGCAGACAGCTCCTTGTGCTGTTCTTCTGTAAGGGACCTGGTGCTTGACAGCATCTGTATGATCCCGGATGAGTCCCTCAGCACAATGAATGCTAATTTCCCGCTGCTTCTTATTCTGTAGACCCAGCCTCTGACTGATACTTCCTTTCCTTCGTTTGTATCGGCGCTGAAGTCT
>JBJKQM010000019.1:0-42404 GCA_046705365.1 Thermoplasmataceae archaeon | reverse complement strand
GGTACTTTCTTATTCCATCCCTGAAGTTGTTTTCGCCAACATACCCTTCGATCATTCTGAGAATGCTGGCACCCTTTCCATAACTTATCTCGTCAAAGATCTGAGCTATGTCATCAGGGCTCTTTACATCTGTATCTATGGGATGAGTGTTTACCAGTGCATCTCCCGTCAGTGCACCCGAAGTTTCAGTCAGCAGGAACTTCCCAAACATCTTCCATTCCGGGTAAAGGTGATCCACTGCCTTGAATGCCATGAATGTCGCAAAGCTCTCGTTGAGCCAGAGATCATTCCACCATTCCATGGTAACGAGATCCCCAAACCACTGATGGGCAATCTCATGAGCGATTACCTCTGCAATGATCTGTTTCACGTTGTTGCTTGTGTTTTCATTAACAGTCAGGAGGACTTCCCTGAAAGTTATGGCCCCCCAGTTCTCCATTGCACCGGCTCCGAACTCTGGAACAGAAATGAGGTGAAGTTTTGGATGTGGGTATTTGATATCATAATACTCCTCGAAATAGCGGATAACCTTGTCTGCCACCAACAGAGGAAAGTCATTTGAGTGAAGCTGCCCTTTTGGGGCGGTAAGAATTCCCTTGATGTCCCTCATCTGTCTTTCCATGTTATCGAACTTTCCTACTCCTATATAGAGCAGATATGTTGACATAACTGGGGTCTCCTGGAAGGTAACAAGTTTCTTGCCTTTATTTTGGCCCTCCTGGGAAGCCACTGGCATGTTCGATATTGCATCCAGATCATTGTCAATCAGAAGTTTCAGGGAAAATACCGATTTGAAACTGGGGTGATCAACACAGGGAAATGCCCTTCTTGCGCCTGTGCTCTCAAACTGTGTGCTGAGCATGTGGCCGCCCTGATACTTTGCATTGTAAAGTCCCTGAAGAATATTGGTGATCCTGCCACTGAATTCAACCTCAACCTCACTCTTGCCATTGAGGGATAGATCAGTTTCTACAAGCTGTTCCTTTTCATTAATTTTGAAATTTACAGGTTTGTTTCCTGTGGAAACTCTGGAGATCTCCAGTCCCACAGAATTAAGATAGAATTTTTCATTCATCCCTTCAACTTCAATCTTTTCTTTGCCCAAATAGGTCAAACCATTGAAATCAATATCAAGCGTGATGTCGTATTTCTTGATCTCCATGCATAGAATAGGGGTATTTCGGATAAAAACCTTTGATTCCTGCCCGTTTATGTTCTCCGATCGAGGGAAAATATCTGGCTTTAATTTCGAGGGTGCTTCAGAAATGATAATTAACTGTGCTGAAATCTATTCCCAGAAGCTTAGGAATGGCAAGGATACTGAAAACCGATCCAGTAAATCCAAAAACGGAAGATCTGGAATACGGTGCGAAGATAATTAGGAATGGGGGACTTGTTGTCTTCCCCACAGAGACCGTTTATGGCCTTGGTGCCAACGCTATGTCTGCAGAGGCATGCCAAAAAATCTTCATAGCTAAGGAGAGGCCTTCTGACAACCCGCTCATAGTACATATCTCTTCCATAGATATGCTGGACCAGGTAGTTTCCGAGGTGCCTGAAAAAATCAGGACGGTTCTGGCAATGATTTGGCCTGGCCCTTTGACTCTGCTGTTTCCAAAGAACAGGGTAATACCGGATATCGTGACTGGCGGGTCTGATCTAGTAGCAGTCAGAATGCCTGACAACAAGCTCGCACTTGGTCTGATAGAGACTTCGGGAGTTCCCATAGCTGCACCGAGTGCTAATGTCTCTACGAGACCCAGTATTACAGCATCAATGCATGCAATAGAAGAGCTCGGGGACAAGGTAGATTTGATTTATGATTCCGGCAG
Organism: Thermoplasmataceae archaeon; assembly: GCA_046705365.1. Taxonomy (GTDB): domain Archaea; phylum Thermoplasmatota; class Thermoplasmata; order Thermoplasmatales; family Thermoplasmataceae; genus JAJZOM01. The sequence continues at coordinate 40,572 of JBJKQM010000019.1, read as the reverse complement.
TACATCTCACGGACTGGAATCGACCATCATTGACGTGTCAGGCCCACAACCTGTTTTGCTGCGTTCAGGTTCAAAATCTGTGGAAGAGCTTGAGGAAATATTCGGCCCAATAGAAATTACGGATTTCGCCCGGGGACTTCAGGAAAGCCCGGTTCCTCGTGCTCCAGGAATGAAGTACAGGCACTACTCGCCCAGAAAAAAACTGTTTCTCGCATCAGACAGGCAATTTGCGGAAGCTATTTCAAAGAATCAGAAATTTTCAGGACGCATTGCCGTCATTGCCTCATCTGAAATATGCAGTCATTCTTCATTAAGGTGCCTTGATCTGGGTTCAGAATCAGATATGAAAGAAATTGGAAGGAACCTTTTCTCATCATTGAGAGAGCTTGAAAAGATTGAAGAGGAAGCAGGCCTCGTAATGCCTTTTTCAGAGAATGGCGTTGGCCTCGCAGTTATGAACAGGATAAGAAAAGCTTCTGTAAGTACTGTAGAATCTATCGAGGACCTTGAAAAACTTATTTTCCAATGAAGTATTGATCTGATAACCATGCCGCTAGTTGGAATAATTATGGGAAGCAGCAGTGATTATGACCATATGTCGGATGCAATAAAACTGCTGCAGGAATTAGGCATAGAAGCAGAATACAGAATTGTCTCTGCACACAGAACACCTGACCTTATGTATCAATATGCCAAAACAGCTGAAGAAAGAGGAATAGAGGTTATAATTGCAGGAGCAGGGGGTGCTGCCCACTTGCCTGGAATGACTGCTTCCATGACATCTCTTCCGGTGATTGGCGTACCTGTACCATCCAGAAACCTGAAAGGTCTGGATTCGCTGCTCTCTATAGTCCAGATGCCTGGCGGTGTTCCGGTGGCGACAGTTGCCATAGGAAACTCCAAGAATGCTGCGCTTCTTGCCGCAAGAATCCTTGGGATAAAGCATGAGGATATACGTAGGAGAGTTAAGGAATATGCCAAATCCCAGGAGGAAAAGGTTCTGAAGGAGAAACTTCCATGAAATTGGGTATCATAGGATCAGGCCAACTTGGTCTTATGATGATCCTTGAAGCCAAGAAACTTGGGATAGAATTCAATGTGATAGATTCAAACAAGGAAGGACCGGCTTCAAGAATAGCAGACAGAGCATATGAATACGATGATTTCAGGGACTTTGTAGATAACTCGGACTTCGTGACTTATGAATTTGAGCATGTGGATGGGCGAGTGCTGGATTATGCAAAATCTGTAGGAAAACTCAGGCCTGGAATGTTATCGGTGGAACTCAAGCGGGATCGTTCAGGAGAGAAGAATTTCCTCAAGGAGAAAGGCCTCCCAGTCGGACCGTTCAGAGTAGCTGAAACTGCTGCTGCAGCACTTGAATATGCTTCACAGTTTGGTAACGCAGTAATCAAATCAGCATACGGTGGATACGACGGAAAAGGCCAATATTATGTTAAAAATGGAAAATTGCCTGAAGACCTTCCCGAGGATAAGTATGTCGTGGAGGAATTTGTTGAATTTGACTATGAGGCTTCCATAATAGGTGCAAGGAACAGCAGAGGAGAGGTGAGATTCTTCGATCCTTCATTCAATGTGAACAGACACGGCATGTTATATTCCAATATTGCCCCAACCGAAGATTCCGGAATGCGAGAAATCACCACCAGATTGATGGAACAATTGTCTTATGTGGGCGTTATAGGTGTTGAATTCTTTATAGTAAAGGGGAAGGCTCTCATCAATGAATTTGCACCACGAGTACACAATACGGGCCACCACACCCTCCTTGGATCCTCTATTTCCCAATTCGAGCAACATGTGAGGGCTGTTTGTGATTTCCCAATGGATAACCCCAAATTATACAGGCCAAGTGGAATCCTGAATGTGGTTGGGACAGAACCAGATGATGATACCGTCAAGAAAATTTTAGAAATCCCAGAGACACAATTCTTCTGGTACGGAAAGAAAGGTATAAGGAAAAGGAGGAAAGTTGGGCATGTCAACGTAGCCGGCGAGAATTACGATGATGTGTACTCAAAAATATCCCGGGTCTCCCATTTGCTTTATAGAGAAGAACCGGACGATTTCTTTACAGACTGACCGGCGCAGCTGTCAGAGTATAACAACAGCCTCAACGCCCTCGACAGATTTCAGGTCAGATACAAGCTTTCCAGGAATAGGACTGTCAGTAACTATTGTCGCCCTTGGATCGTCCACCAGCTCCGGATCGTCAACGATCACCTGCCTTATGCTAATCCCTTCTCTGGCAATTATCTGTGATACACCGGAAACAATACCGGGCTTTGATGCTTTGGTAGCGACTATCTGAATAACGCCCATTCCCATTTTTGAACTTACTTTTCTGAAATCCGGGGCAGGTTTTAGATCTAAGAAGAATTTTGCAAGTTCCGGATCCTCAACGATCTTTGAAAGAATATCAAGGACCGCCCTCCTGTCCACACCAAGGGAGTAGGCAAGTGCTGAGGCTTTTATCTCAACATCATCGCAATAAATTCTGGGAACTGCTTCGTGATCTCTCTTCACCGATAACCCAAGTGCTATGAGCTTCCTCATAACCTTGGTTTGGGATGGGTATTTCTTGAATTTCTCCTTAATATAAGCCCACATGCTATGGCCCTGGATGGATTCAGACTCCGTCAGTCACGCCATCCTCTGATATCTGAACAACAGTTTCCCCTTCCGGAAGATATGGTGAATCAATTAGCCTGGCAATTCTTTTTCCGCCCTTGCTCTTCCTGAGGTATATCCTGAAAGTTGCGGTGTGCCCAACGATATTACCCCCAATGGGTGCAGTTGGATCTCCAAAGAATACATCCGGTCTTGCAGACACCTGGTTAGTGACTCCTATCACAGCATTGTAAATTGTAGCAAACTTGAGCAAATCATGCATATGCCTGTTCAACAGCTGCTGTCTTTCTGAAAGAGAACCTCTTCCCATGTATTCTGATCTGAAGTGCGAGGTTAATGAATCGACAATGAGAAGCCTTATGGGGAATTCCTTTGCGAGTTCAATGGCCCTCTCTGCAAGCAGAATCTGGTGGTGGGAATTGTAAGCCCTTGCAACATGAATCCTTTTCAGAACGGTATCCGGATCTGCACCTCTTGCTTTTGACATCTGAATAATCCTTTCAGGTCTGAATGTGTTTTCAGTGTCAATAATAAGAACATCGCAATCGAATCCACCCTGCTCAACCGGCATGGTTGCATTGACAGCAGCCTGATGCATTATCTGTGTCTTGCCTGACCCAAATTCACCGAAAAATTCAGTTATTGACTGTGTTTCGAAACCTCCTCCGAGAAGATTGTCCAGGTTCTTGCTGCCAGTGGTGAGCTTAGATACGTCTTTTCTTCTTTCGAGGATCTGCTCTCCAGTTTCAAAATTCCCAATATCTGCAGATTTTCTAGCAGCGGCGATGATCTTTATGGCACTTCCTTCAGCAATGCCTGCAGTTTCCGCAAGATCCTTTGGGGAGGCTACTGCTATAGTCATTATGTCGTCCAAGCCATTTTCCCTGAGTTTCTCAGCCGTTGCCTCCCCTACGCCGGGAAGATCCTCTATTGTCATTTTCTTTTCTACTTTTTCTTCGCTTTTTGCCATTAGTACACCTTGTTTCCAATTCCTAAACTAACATCTGTTGCGGACAGGGATGATTCCTTGTCAGCAAGTTCAAACATAGCACGTATTGCATCTACGTTTTCAGGGACAACATCGCTTTCCTGATGCACCGCCTGAATGTAATTAATCTTGCTGCCTTTTAAGTTTATGCTTTCCTTCCAGAGGGCTATTTCATAAAGATCTGATCTGTTTCTGCCCCTTTCTCGTGCCATATCCATAATCTGGGCCGTTGAAGTTATTCCTTCCTTTCCAGAAACCAGCAAAATTCTGGGATAGTGTGAAAATATCTCCATTACCTGCTCCCTAGATGCCTGTTTGCCGATTTCAGCCTGAACAACATGGACATGCATAAGAGTGGTTGGCGCCTTGATTGCGACAGTGTCAACCTCAATACCCTCCAGAACCGTCTTGAGATCCGGTGCATGGTGCGACGGAATTTTCAGGCTCGGTTCTAATGAATTGATAGGCCCCTTCTTACTGTCATTTGGGTCAGTGGCCCTTCTTATGAGGGTGGCATAAACATTGTTAACGCCAAAATTATCTCTGAGTGCAGAAAGTGTTCTCGCAAGTCCGGTTGTATTGCAGGATACCACCCTGACATAATCCTTTCCAATTGATTTTTCGAAGTTTGCATATGATGTGAAACTTGACTCAGCTATGGAAGATTTTTCTCCCCCCTGAAAAATGGCTTTCACACCCGCCTTCTTATAAATATCGAGATTCTTTTCACCCATTCCTTCAGGAGTGGCATCCACGATGATATCAGAATCTGAAATGAGATCGCCAAGGTCACCTGCAGGTTTTATGCCTGCTTCTTCAAAGGTTGAGAAAGAGGTTTTGTCAGGCGTAAATACCTTGAAATTTTTGCTTGCGAAGTGTGCGACATAATCCGGCTTAGTTTTAACAACCCCCGAGACTGTCATGTCCTTCTGTAGCATAACTGCCTGAGCGACTCTTCGACCGATTGTTCCATATCCGTTGATGCCAACTTTTATCATGTCTATTGCCAATTGTCACGATAGATATAACGTTTAAACTCGCCCTGCACTTTCAAACATTTACTATTTGAAAATGTCAACTGTGTAAGTTTAAGTTATTCTTAGCAGTTGATATTATACATTCTTTCAAAGATGTTTCCGTCACTGTTGGAAATGAGTAAATGAGGTAGATGTTTCAACAACAATGTAGGTTTTTCCTACCTTTTCGTGATCAATGCATAAAAATTTTAATTTAAGGGTATTCAGGTATTTCATTAAATTATGAGATTAAGTGTAATTATTGGTATAATACTTATTCTGGTTATTCCGACCACAGGAATGTCACTGACCGTTCCCTCGGTACAGCAAACCGGCTATTCCAGTTATGACTATAATTTCACAGGAATGCAAAATGACGCCTTCCCGTCAAACAGGAGTTGGATAGGGTTCAGCGCAGTGAATCTAACTTCTCCTTCTGCAATAGGTATTGAAAATGGTCATGGTTTCAGAGGTTTACAAGTATCAACATATGGATACAACGGAGCGGCAGACCAGTTTTTGAACTTGAGCTTCCGGCCTTCTTCACAGTTCAGCCTGAGGATTACTTTCAGCTGGAATTACAACAACAGTGTTCTCAGCACAGGAAATCACGTTGAAATGGGAGATAACGGTTCGCAAATTATGGGTTATAAATTTGGCCCACTTTATAACAAAGCAACATATCTTCTTGGAAAGGAATCATGTAACCTGGGGCCGGACCCGACTGCAGCGAATTTCTATACACTTGGAATAGCCTGGACCGGGAAATCTGAACTGTTGTATTCCAATATTATGCAAGGCTGGAATATGACCATGAATCTTCCATACACGGTGTATCCCGGATATCCTTTTGCAGGCCCGAATTTTAACCTGCTTTTGGGAGGAATTTACTCTAACATAACCATATACAACATTTTTCTTAATTCCAGCGCCGGGAACTTCTTTACTCCAAGTTTGGGAACTGCAATCAATTATAGCCAAGAGAGTGTAATTCCAGATTTTACCGGCATAACACCAAACGGCCCCAACTGGTTGCCAGTGGTGGATCAACCAGTAAATAGCTTGCTTTACTTTGGAAACTCAACAGCGCCCGGAATTTTTGCATATAATTATTATAAGAATACATCGAGTGAAATTTCCGCCTTGCCGGTTGGCTTTGGTGAAATAACATCCTTGTCAACATCAGAAAATGCATATTTTCTATCTTCAAACAAAACCGGGAGCATATTGACTCTGGTTAATCTTTCCAGTTTTCAGCTTTCCCAATTAAGTATGAACATGACTTTCTGGCCTGGAACACACCTCCTTAGCTTCGATAACAATGTGACCATTCTTAGAAGAAACGGCAGCTCGATAACAATTATGGATTCAGGGGGGCGGTTTTACCAGACCTTCTCTCATGAGAGGAACCTTGGTACATTAGTTTCTTTCAACACTTCAGGTTTAAAGCCGACTATTTCTTTCCTGAATAAGAACGAAACAGAAATATCCAAATTTTTCCTTAATTCCAATGGAACCCTGAGTTCCGCTGGACATTATGATGATGTCCTTTTTGACACCAGTTCTTTATTCAGAACAGAAAATGATTCCTTGCCATATATAGTTCAGAACCTCAATATATCTACCGGATACAATGAGACTGTTGTTGTTGGAACAGGTTTGACTGCTCCCATGGTTCAAACTGGATACTATACATTCGTAAAAACTTCAGGGAACACCATCTTGCTCCAAGGCAACAATGCAACATTCGCTGAATCAGGCACAAGCATAATCAAAACTAACATAGGAATCGGATCGAATTTTGCCTATGTGTCTGAAAATTTGAGTTTTGGACTAAGTGTCAAGGGCAATGAACTATACCTCTATTATTCCGGGAATGGGCCATTTTCCGGGAATAATATAACATTGAGCTTCGACCCGCCCAAAGTCATAGGTGGAAATGTATCCCTACCTTACACAATACATTCATCTCTAAATTACTCCGTTCAGGCAAGCATTGGAAACCTGTCTCTTGCGCCTTCTTCCGGTTATCTTAATTTCTCTTCCCAACTACTTCCTAATGGCACTTATCCAATATCACTGACTGCAGAAAACATTGCAGGGTATTCCTCAACTGTTGAACGGAATATCTCCGTTGACAATTTCCTCCCGGAGATATTAATATCTCCAGCCAACAATTCCAATGTGCTTGAAAATTCTGACCTTTGCCTTAACATTACAGGCCTAAACGGTCCGGTAAAGTCAACAGTACATTTTTCCGGTACATCATTGGAAAACTTCAGCGGTACCTTCATTGCTACCCACTTCCCATCCCTGACTGGCAATGTAACTCTGTCCCTAAATGTAACTGATGAATTTGGAGTTTCCAGGCAATACACCTATTCTTTCCAGATTTTAAACATAAGCAGTACAGGATACTCTACAAACATAAAGCCGGATTCATTTCTGCGTAATGGGAACCTGAACATTACCTGGACCCCGGTAGAATTCCTTCAGTATTACCAAATATCTGTTGTTTCAAACTCTACATCTTTCGCACGGAACACGACTCATAATTATACTGCTATTATGCTGTCATCCGGCTCTTATTCTTTAGTTGTCAAGGCTCTGCTTGATAATTCTTCCCTAATAACTCTGGCAAATGAGAATTTTACAATACAGTCTTTTAACCCTTCCTTGAATCTATCTTATACAGAAGATAATTATTTTTCTTTCTTTGGAGATTCGCGTAACGATACCCTGAACTTGACTGCTACCACCAATGTTTCTGTTAACTTTATACTAAATCTAACTGAGGGAAACAAAATTGTTTTCCAGTCGACGGGCTCCGGCAATACATTCTCAGTCCAGTTCAATTCATCGTATTATTTTCTGAGAAACAATGGAATTTACAATGCCAATATAACAGCCAAAGAAGAAAGCGGAAGAATTTCTTGGGGCATTTTCAACTTCTCTGTAAACAACACAGTTCCTCCTCTTCCGGTAGATTACAACCATTTCTATACAAACAACTCCAGCCCATCGATAAAAATCACCTCAGATAAATATGAGAATTCTTCTTACTTTTACAGCAATGGCACTTTTGGTGGTTATTTTGTCGATTCACAATCGAGCATTAAGCTGACAGGCCTGGTAACGAAGATCATTATTCATGGAACCAATGCCTGGGGAAATACTGTCCAGTCAAATGTTACAATCACTGAATCTTCCAGAATTCCTGTAATAGATTTGGATGTTAACCCAACCCGGCTGGTTTGGAATAATACACTGCAACTCCATTATGAGATCCTGGATCCTGTCAATTTAAGCACTGTTTCCATAATTCTCGGCAATACAACAATAGCTAACACCACTGCGAAATCAGGAGAAGTAAATTATACGCTGAAGGCAGATGGAAACTATACAGTTGAGATTTATGCCAGGGACCTATGTGGAAACTTCAACAAGTCAGAAACAGGTGGAATTGTTTGTCTTTACTATCCCTCAATAGAAAGGCTTGCCCCTTCCATTGGAATGTTCATGGGACTCGCTCAATTGAATGCTAACATTAGAGGAAAGGATCTTGAAGCGGTGAACTACACCTGGTTTATCGACGGTTCGCCAGTATCTCATAGCAGAAGTTTTTTCACTATTTTAATGCCAGGGGAATACAACATCACCCTCTCAGTTTCATACCATACTACTACAGTAGAATCAGTTCATCATGTGTTCACTCCTGGATTTGTGCCTGAAGCTTCCCTTGCGCTTCTGATTGGTTCCATTCTGATCTATCGCAGATATGGAGGTTCAAAAGACCATGAGATGGCCATTGCACTCATAATGGAAAACCTGGGAAAATCGAAATCTGAAATATATTCCATTGCAAGGAAGGAAAAAATCAGTATTGTTACTGTTGAGTACGCCATTAAGGATATGTCTTCCTCTGGGGATATTTCTCTCCTGCCGGATCCGGATGGTGTGGTCTATGTTATGCAGCCAAGGAAAAAAATGTGAAAGCTTTTTAAGAAAAATATGTATTCCGCAATACCAGGGTATTCATGAAGAGAGCACAAGTAACAGCTGCAGTACTTCTAGTTTCATTGTTAGCAGCTTCATTCCTACCATTTGCATCCACAGCCTCTAGTACACCTAACCTGGGTCTCCCGCCGGCAACTTTGCCAGTGGTTACCTACTACATAAACGGCACTTCTGATCATTATACTATCTCCACCCCACAGTGGCAGCTGTTATTCTCAGAGGTTATAGACAACCGCTCCATTGTATCATACAACTGGTCACAGAATGCATCTCAGGATCTCATCGTGTTTGATCTCTCATATACAGGTCTCAATCCGTTTGGTGTTCAGCTTATCAGTGCCCTTTCATACATAGGATCTCCGACAATAGCGAATTTCACTCTTGCCCTACACAGGGTCGCAGGGGCAAACTCCCTTGTTCAAAGTGGCGGAAATACCCTTACCAATATACAGGCCCTTAATGCAGGAGCTTTTCCCGGTTTTTCATGGTCCCAGCCGCAGGTAAAATCCCTTTCTGCTGAATACCGGGATGCTGGGATCATAGTTGCAATAATTATTGCCACTTTTGTCCTCTACTTCGTTTTCAACAGGAAACGCTAAACTTTATCCAATTTTCATCATATTTTTATGAATGAAGATAATTTCACTCAGAATTCCCCCCAGTTAAATCTGGGTAGGCTATTCATTGATAGGGATGTCTGGAGTTGAATTTCTTGCTGACAGCATGCTTGGCAGATTGGCCAAGTGGTTACGATTGATGGGTTTCTATGTGGAATACGCCAATTCAGACTCACGGGATTTGGAGATAATTGAACAATGTCAGAAGAGGAATCTTTTCCTGCTTTCCCGGGACAAGGAGCTGTGTTCCAGATTTTCAAACTCTATGTATATGGAATCGGACAACCACCATGAGCAGCTGAAACAGGTTCTCTCCAGATTTCATCCAGATCCGTCCCTGTATTTCTCACGCTGTCCAGTTTGCAATGGGGAATTGGAGAAATTGGAAACTACAGATTATAAACTTGCATTGCCTGAAAGTGTCAAGCAGAGATTTAGCTACATTTACTCGTGTAAAAGCTGTGGAAAAGTTTACTGGGAAGGTAGCCATTTTGAAGCCATACTGAGCGCCATAAGCGAACTTGAGAGTGACCTATGAGACTTCTTGAAAATGACAAAGAACCAGATTTTACAACCATTCATGTTGACTCCGATGATGACCTATGGTACCTCAGGAACATAATTTCTGTTGGAGACAGCGTTAAGATGTCCGTCATGAGGAGGCTTGAGAAACAGCAGGACATGACCAGATCGAAGGAAGTCCCCAGAAAACCTGTTACTCTTACAATAACAGTTGAAAGTATCGAATTCCAGGAATTTTCAGGAACTTTGAGAGTTCTAGGCATGGTGACTGCAGGCTCAGAAGATGCATTGAACCAGCATCAGGCATTTGCCATATCTCCAGGAGAGACTTTTATGATAATGAAGAAAAGCTGGACATCACACCAGAAGGAACTACTGGACGAAGCCCTTGAAAATAAGTTCTCGGATAGGTTTTACTTTGTAGCCCTGGATGATGAAGAAGCTTACCTGATAGGCTTGAAGAGCTACGGCCTACAGCACATAGGTAAAATTGATTCACACAAAACCGGAAAGGATTATGCTTCTGATTATTCAGAAGAGAAGTACCTGAAAGAAGTGTATGACAGCCTTAGAAGAATGCTTCCTGAAAATGCCAATCTCATAGTTCTGGGGGCAGGTTTTACCAGGGAGAAATTCCTGAAAACTGCCAGAGGTTCGCAAACAAAATTCAACCTTGTTTCCTACCCTACCTCCAGATCTGATGAAGGGGCGGTATGGGAGTTCCTTAATTCACCTGAATCAGACACGATTCTTGAAAACTTCAGGCTCTCAGGAGATGCAAGACTTGTGGATGAATTCCTCGCTCGTCTCAAGACCACGGGTGAGGCAACATATGGTTTTGATTCTGTTAAAAAAGCAATTGAAGAAGGTGCAGTTGATGTTCTTCTGTTGTCCGAAGAAAAGTTCAGGACAGATGAAGGTAGAGCACTTCTGGAATTATCGGAGAATTTTGCCACGAAAGTGCACATTATGAGCCTTTCAGGAGAGAAAGGGAATATTATAAAGAATTTTGGCGGATATTGTGCGCTTCTCAGATACAGGATATGAAGTGAAGGTACTATTTGCAAACCTACAGGGATTCACTGAGAAAATTAAATATAACAATGCAGGCTTAGGGATTACTCTGCTCCGATGGTGTAGTCCGGCCAAGCATTTCGGCCTTTCGAGCCGACGACCCGGGTCCAAATCCCGGTCGGAGCATCAGGTTCCTTTTGCAAACCATTTTTTCTGAACACCTTCAAATATCCCTTTAACCTAGTTGGGTAAGAAATCACAAACTCCTTAATTTCTGGAGAGTATCGAAGCTCTGGGCGGGTCTTATTCTTCAACGAGAATTATCGCCCTGCCGGGACCTATTGCTGTGAACTGAACTCTTTCTACACGAGTCTTATCTGTAATCGCTGTCATCTGCAGCAAGACCTTTTTCCTGTACTTCAACAATGTATCTCCAGCAATCTGGCCTTGTTCCATCAAGATCCGTGGTTCCGTATAACTCTGACAAATTGTGACTGCTAAGCACCTGGCCGCTAAATCTGGATTTTTTGGGATCAGCACAAAGTGAGGTTATACCCCGAGCCACGAAATAAGGAGATTCAGAAATGCAGAAGTGTGGATCCTTCTTGGTTCCATCTCTCCAGTTGTTCTCTTTAACTTCAAAATGTTCGAGCATGCGCTCTGACCGCAACCATCCCGGTGTGACTGCTACGGCTGTACATTTCTCTGTTTCAAGCTCTGCAGATAACCCCCGGGTTATCCTCTCGACCGACGCTTTAACCAGGTCGTAATAGAAGCCAACATCTCTTCTGAAATTCCTGTTGTATTCTGAAGTCCCGTCCGTCATCTCCACAATTAGGCCATCACCTGTTTCAAGCAGGAGTGGTATAGCCTTCGCAGAAGTTATGAGATGTGTGTCCACACCCATACGCAGCATTTTCAGCCCATTGGAAATGTTGTGTTCCCACAGGCGTTTGTCCCATTCTGCGTATCGATCCCCGCCAAAGATATCATTCACAAGAATGTCAAGTCTCCCTCTGCTTCCCTTTATGTGATTTACAAGATTTTCAACAGCATTGACATCCATGTGATCCACCACCATTGCTTCGCCTTCACCCCCAGCAGCAGTAATCATTTCTGAAGTTTCCTCAATGGTTTCTGGCCTCTCCATGTCAGATGGACCGCTAATTCTCGAACTCCTTCCTGTTGCAAAGACGTAAGCGCCCTCCTTGGCCAATTCCACAGCTATGGCTCTTCCTGCACCTCTCGTTGCACCAGCTACAAGTGCCACTTTTCCCTTAAGCCTCAATTCCATCCTCTTCACTCCCCAAAGGGTAACATCCATTCACTTAAAACCTTGAACTGTGCTCAACCTTGTTGGGTAAGAAATCATAAACTCCCTAATTTCTGGAGAGTATCAAATCCCCTGGTGGCGTCTGATTCATCAACGAGAATTATCATCCTGCCGGGCCCTATTGTTGTGAACTGCCTTATTACTACATCATTCATAGAGAGTTCTGTCACTATGGAAGACAGGATTCCCTCTGTCTCCTCAATTTCAATTGGCATATCTATTACTATTTCGGCAAGGCCCGTTATTTTTCTGTTAACCTGAGAATTTGAAATGAAAGACTCAAATCTCTCCAGATTCCTGGTATCTAAAGTGACGCTAGCGGTGTCCATATTGGTTACCAATCTGAAAGTTTCTCCGCTGGCAGAATTTATCTCACTTGAGAACCTCAGGATTGTATTCTGCAATTCTTGACTGTTCTTCAGAGACACCACTGTAATCCTGTTTTTAAGAGAGAGCTTTAATATAGTATGCCCAAGCCCAATATGTTCCTGAATGCTACTCGCTACCGGATATCTTCTGATTGCACTCAAAACTGCATCAAAGGATACTGCCCCCTTAGCCTTCATTTCAATGTCACGGGCCACTGCCCTTGTGTTTACGATACCCCGTGCCAATGCATGCCTCAAAACTCCGTCTCTTTCTATGGCCAATCTAACAAGGGTAGTTGCATTTTGTGTCAAAGTTATATCATTCATGTCTAATATGCAGTTAAGTAACTAATTCATGGCATTATAGTTTTGCCTTCAATCTGTATACCTATAAGTATGAAAAAATCAGAAACTCAAGAAAGAATGAAAGCTGTGAGGATGCATGCCAGGGGTGGGCCAGAGAACCTAGTGTTTGAAGATGTAGGTATTCCTGAGATAAGGGATGGAGAGGTGTTGATCAAGGTACACGCTGCATCCATTACCCCGACCGAACTCACCTGGAATTCTTCTTACACCGATGATCGAGGGAATGAACGTATCCCATCAATTCCGAGCTTTGAAATCTCAGGCACAGTCCACAAGATTTCCGACGGTGTAAATCATCTGAAAGTAGGTGATGAAGTCTTTGGACTACTAAACTTCTGGAGAAATGGGGGAGCTGCAGAATACGTGGCCATAGAAGCTGCTGGGATCGCACTCAAACCTGCAACTATAGACCATGTCTCAGCTGCATCTTTACCTCTTTCCGGTTTAACCGCCTGGCAGGCGCTCTTTGATCATGGCGGACTATCTGCTGGGAAGAAGGTACTGATTCACGGTGCAGCAGGTGGGGTAGGTTCCCTTGCTGTTCAGCTAGCTCACTGGAAGGGCGCATATGTGATTGGAACCTGCTCAAAAGGGAAAATGCCGTTGGTAAAACAATTAGGTGCTGAGGTAGTTTTGGACTATAATGCCCAGAAGTTCGAGGAACTGGTCAAGGACGTCGACTTAGTGCTTGACACAGTGGGTGGTGAGACGCTGAACAGATCGTACCAGATTGTTAAGAAAGGCTGCATGATTGTGACTGTTGCAGATGATATAAACGAAGAGTTGTTGAGGAAATACGAGATCAAAGGTGTATCTTTTCTTGTCCAGCCTGACAGAAACGAACTAAGAGAAATTGCGATGCTGGTTGATTTAGGGAACGTCAAACCTGTGGTGCAGGAAACATATCCACTCAAGGATGCAAAGGATGCATTCATTTCAGGAATCAGGAGTCACAATACAGGCAAGATTGTCCTAAAAGTGGTTGAGTGAACTGGGCAAGGCCATTTTTGGTAACAAGTGAATCAAATGAGACGAGGAGGTGAAAGGGTTGAATAAAATATCTGAAAATTCGGAAAAAGTGGTAATGAATTATGTGAAAGCTCTAGATTCAAAGAATTATGATCTGGCGACCAGTTACATTGCTGATGAAGTCGAGATTATTGGGCCTGCTGGAGAATCTTTTGGAAAGCCTAGGGACTTTACAACCATGCTGAAGCGTTACAATGGGGACTATAAAATACTTAAAAAGTTCGTAAACGGGAATGAGGTAGCCCTGTTTTACGACTTCATCAGTTTTGGAAAGACTGTTTACATGAGTTCATGGTATAGAACCAAGGGAGGAAAGATCATTTTCATCAGAACAGTTTTTGACTCATCAGCTTTCGCCCCAGAAAGGGAAGAATAGTCTAAAAGCACTGTGAACCAATGGCTATTCGAATCATAAATTTAGCCAACAGCAGATCCAGATTCGGCATTGTTACTAATTCTGTTTGTGTATTCTGGCATTAGAAATTCCTCCCCTATTTTCTTTTGGTGGCGAGTGAATTTAGCATATCAAAGTCAATTGCTCCCTCAAAGAGTCTGTTTAGGCTGTCCCTTTCAAGAATGTCTTTTCCTATGCGCCATAACAACCCCATTGCAGAGTAGGAAGCTGCTGGGCCAAAACTCAGCCTCGTCACCCCCAATTTTCTTAGGACCTTTATTTCAGGCAGTCCTTTTCTTATCATCAGGTTTACAGGGAATTTCACCGATTTAACAAAATGTGAAATAGAGTCACGGTCAAACACGCCCATTGGATAAACACAGTCTGCCCCTGCTTGAATATATCTTTCCGACCTTTCAATTGCGATTTCCAGGCTTTTGTTCAAGTCCATTGATCCCCTGTGTGAAACAGCATCAGTTCTTGCGTTAATAACGAAGGGAATTCCCATTTCTTCGGACAACTCCTTTATTGCTCTGATCTTTTCAGCCTGCCTTTCTACATCGACCAGCTGATCCCTGCCATGATCCATATCCTCGATGTTGATACCGACAGCCCCAGCTTCCACTACTTTCCTGACAGAATTCACTACCTCTTCATCCCTATTCCCGAATCCCGAGACCAAATCGACGCTGAGTGGCACTGAAAGAACCCTGGCGATTTTCCAGACCGTGTTCATGAATTCATTCACAGGAATGGACTCACCATCAGGATATCCCAAAGAAACAAGCATTCCGGCACTGGAAGTTGCAACACACTGAAAACCAACTTCCTCAAATATTCTGGCACTTGGCACATCCCAGGCATTGGGAATAACGAAGAAATTTCCAATGGCGTGAAATGACCGGAATTTTTTGGCCAGCTTCAAATGTAATTCTAAATCTTCACCTTTGGTCTGCATGTTCTAAATTTGGAGCCAAATCCATTACTTCAAGTTATTGTAATCGCGTCTTCTGAAACAATTGCTCAAGAAAGATTTCCTGTTTTCATTTGAGCCCCTGGCATATTCACTTTCATAATATTGATAAGTCATTCATTCCTGTAACACTGGTCAAATGGATATCCTCTATTCAATGGAAAGTCTGCTTATACCTATCTGGATAGCTGCGACCATATTATACGGTGTTTACCTTTTGTTTATGGCTGGCAAGTTCGTAAAATGGCTCTTTTTCTCCTTGCTTTCTCTCTTGGAATCTGTATTAACGGTCCTTGTTTGGGGCATTCCAGGAGTCATAGGGGTGGTATGCCTCATTTTCCCCATCTGGCTTTATATGGTTCTCCAGGTCTTAAAATTCTTTAGGGATTAAACGAATATGAATACATGAAAATATTATTTGTTGCAGGGTTCGGTCCTGTATCTTCTGACATGCCAAAGAGCCGCAGCCTTTACGTCGAGACCCTTGGAATAGATTTCAAGCAGGAAACTGGAGGTTATCTCCACACGGATGGCCTTGAAGGCTGCAAGGCCTTCGCAATCTGGCCTCTTGAACAGGCAGCAGAATCATGTTTTGGCACAAGTAGATGGCCCGATGATACACCGAAACCTAGTGCATGGCTTGAGTTTGATGTTGATGATGTTGAAGCTGCTACTGAAGAGTTGAAACAGAAAGGATGGAGAGTGTTGCTTGAAAATAAACTGGAGCCATGGGGTCAGAGGGTCTCAAGATTTCTTGATCCTGATGGAACACTGGTAGCAGTGACCTATTCTCCCTGGATGAGGGAATAAAAAAAGGAAAATTCAGTTCCTCAGTGCGGCAGGAGGGCGGGATGGTTCAGGAATGAGAAAAGATCAGGGCTATCCATGAACTGATCATAGATGCTGGAATTGTTGTCTATCCATGATATTTCCGGAGCCTCATACCTGTTTACACTTATCCTGTAATAATTGGGGTTCTGCATGATACTCCCCTCTTCAATAAGGTATACCGCTCCACCCCTCTTCTCTGCTATTTCGCCATATTCCGACTGGAATCTCGAGCTGACCAGATTTGAAAGAATCAGCTTCCCCTTGCCACGGTTCACAGTTATGTGCCCATAACCAGGTGGCATCAGCACCCTGCTGTTTTCCTTGGCATCGATTAGAATAACATCCATTGTATTGTTGCTGCCCATCTTCTGCAGAACAAAAGTGGCCTTCCCGGAAAGAACCTCGTAAATTTCTGGATAACAGTTGAATCCATCCTCAGATACAGGATGATAATGCCCAAATGTCTTACACGATTCCCTTCCCAGGTTATAGTGTTCCATTACGGTTACATCGTACCTTACCCCATGCTCCTGGAAGATTTCTCTGTGTGAAGGATCCTCAGAATTCCTGAACATTGTGTAAATTACATCTGAACTATTATCTTCATCAACAAAATCATCGTCCAGCAGTACTGGTTTCATGTCTGATACTTTTCTGAAATTCTTAACGTAAGTCTTGCTGTCGGTGTATAGAAGGTTATCCCTCGTGTCATACTCCAGCTTGAATGAATTTGGATTAAGTATCATAATTTATGATAACAGATATCGCTTATAAGATATACTGAAGATTAATTACTGAGTGCCTTGAATAAAGAATATCATGTAAAAATGAGTTCAGAATAATTCCTTTTACTCCTGGCAGATATCAGGTTAAAGAATTATAAGCGAAAAAAAATTTAGATGGGCCAGGGAGTCACGCTGCTGGCCTCGAATATGCCATACTTGAAGAAGAATATGTTGCCTCCCCTGTATGTCCCGTGTACCAGCACTTTGTCACCATTGGCCGGCAAAGTTCCATTCCATAAAACATAGACTGTGCCCGATGTGTCATTGACACCAAAGACACTTGTATTGCCAAACGCCTCTCTGTTCACCACAGTGCCATATATATATGTAGTCTGGTCATTCTGCAAATTACTGATCTTTGTGGATGCTACATATGGGAACAGAGAATAAACTGCGACTGCTGCAATAACAACTATCACAGCCGCTGCTGCAACTCTAGTTCTTTTGCTTAGTGCCATTTAATCCCTTCAGGCTTCATCATAAGCCATGTTGTTAAATTTTTTGGAACATTCCGACAGTGCCACGCCGGATGTATAATTTATCTAGAGATTACTTTCAGAAAAAGCGTTCTTGGCTAACTGGTTTGCCACAATTGTATTATAAAGAACAGGGCTGATTTAAATACTGATCCTGTGTACGGGCGCACGGACGATTGAGATGTTTCAACCCTGACAGGTGTCATGGTTAGCCCGGATACTGATTGAGCAAGGGAGTAGTGAATAAAATGATGGAGGAATCTGTTAAGCTGGCACTTGGCCTGAGCATTCCAATTTGGGCAGCCATGGCTGTTTTTGTCATTATTGGAGGAATATATGGAGGAGTTAGCGGACTTGGTATAGCCTTTGCGGCTATTTTCTTTGCCACAATATTCTGGTTCGTTGCAGTAGCTAAAGTATTAGGGGAGCGCCCAGAAGAGAAAACATACAAGGGGCCATCTACAGAAGCCAGACTGGCTGTAATTGAGGACCGCCTAAACCAGATTATTGCATCCAAGAAGGAATAAGGATGACAGGCGCAAAGCGTGTGCTGACCACCGTTAAGGTGGTGGCGCTGGTGATGATAGTTGTATCAGTAAGTGTTGTGGCATACACCTCTGTTGGCTCTATCTCACTGTCAGGATACTCATGGAACCCCTACAGTTCGGCGTCATACAACACTACAGAATTCAGCCCGCATGAAAATTATTCCCTTTATGTGACAGCAGACAACTGCAAGATAGAAGTTATACCTTCCAGCACAAATTATCTCAGAGCAAATCTTGAAGTGACCAACACTTTCTTCCAGAAGGCATTTGCAAATGTGGAAGTCACTGAAAGATCAAACAGTTTCACCTTTGAAATTATCACGCCCAAGGGTTTTGGAACAGACGCAACTGCATACGTATACGTTCCTTTGTTAATGCCAGTGGATATAATATCCATAACCACTGAAAACGGTAACATAAATGTGGATTCACCGGAATTCACAGCCAATATGGTAATGGAAACTACAAACGGCAACGTAAACCTGGCAGGGGGACACCTTGGAAACGTGACCATGCAAATAACCAACGGCAATATCTACGTCACTTCAGCGTCATTCACCCGGGTGATCGCCAATACCCTGAACGGCAATGCCGAAGCACATTTCGCCGGCCATATCTCTACAGGAACCCTTTCTTTCACTGCTACCAATGGAAACCTGAATTTCTACGTCAATTCAACATCCAATCTTACAATCAGTTCATCCACCGTCAACGGAGCTGTAAGTGTTTCAGGCCTTACGTACACCGCAAACCAGTTTACAATCAGGCAGTTTATAGGAACGGTCAATTCCGGTGGTGCCAACATAAACCTGGCAACGGTTAACGGAAATGTAGGCCTGAAAGGAACCTGATTTTTCAGGTTTGCTGATCCCTACAGATTATTTTATTCATAATAATCCAATGTCCGGACACGAAATATAACAGGCCGCGAATTTCAAATCCCATGTTCCTGGCAGAGATCATGATCCTGCAGATCATGGGAAATTTTACCAATTCATCTTATGCTCCCCTTGCACACTTCATCAAGGGAAGCTTTTTTCTGAATGAGGCAGCGGTAGGCCTGATCACAAGTGCAGCATTTGCTGGTTCCATGGTTATTTCCGCTCTTTCAGGGCTTATTGTGGACAACCTTGGACCAAAGAAGACCCTGAAGATTTCCTATGGCATAATGTCCGGTGGTGCATTGCTTGCGTACTTTTCCACCACTTATTTCATGCTTGTTGCGGCTTACTTCATAATAGGACTTGGTTATGGAATGGTTACTCCTGCAACAAACAGCACTATCATGGAAGAATACTCTCCGCACCACACTTCTCCTATGGGAATCAAGCAGAGCGGCGTGCCCATAGGGACCATATTCGCCTCTGTGGCATTACCCCTCATCGTACTGCACTATTCACTGAAATATGCCTTCCTGGCCCTTTTTGTTGTCACTGCAATCATAGGGCTTCTCGTAAGGGGTGAGAAAAGTTACAGCGGTAACATTGGAAAGAATGGGAAAGTTCTCTCACATGTAGGTGAGGTCCTGCGAAACCGCACACTTATTGCGGTCAGCATCATAACAGCATTCCTGTCGTGGGGACAGCAGGCAGTATTCACTTTCTTTGTGCTTTTCCTTGGGGCGAGGAATTTTTACGTACTGGTAGCAGAGAACCTGTTTATTGTGCTGCTCATCGGGTCCGTCCTTGGCCGTATTTTATGGCCTTCAATTACACAGAGGATTTTTGGCGGACATCGGGTAAAAAATTATTCCCTCATAATGATCCTGACAGGGCTGGCATTCCTCATACTCCCACTGGGAACATTTTCACTAATAGAAGCAGCATTGATGGCACTTGCACTGGGTTTTACTGCTGTGGCCTGGAACAGCAACTATGTCACATTTATCTCAGAGATAGCCCCAAAGGGCAATGTGGGAACATACAGCGGAATCAGCATGACAATAATCAGCCTGGGCTCAATACTGGGTACCCCTATTTCAGGCTATATTGTTGATGTCACAGGATCATTCGATTATATGTGGATAATCCTCGGCATCACACTTATTGCGGCCAGTATTGCCTTCCTGATTATAGGTTCAAGGATGATGGGCGGAAAGGCTGTCCCGGAGACCATAACCAACTGAAAAACGAGGATAACTTAATTAAAGTAATTTCACTAGTTGCTGCATGTTCTCCAGCGATGCCCTAAAAGGAAAGAACATACTGATAACAGGCGGTGCCACGGGACTTGGAAGATCAATGGCTTTCAAATTTGGATCTCTTGGAGCAACAATTGGAATTTTGAGCAGGAATGAGGCCAGGCTTTCTGCCACCGTTGATGAACTGAGACATGCTGGAATAAGGGCAGAGCACTCCAAAGCGGATGTCAGGGACCCTGAATCACTCCACAAATCAATAGATGAGCTGGAGGAAAAACTTGGACCTTTCAACATCCTTGTCAATAATGCTGCGGGAAATTTCATCAGCCCAACTGAATTGCTTTCCCCTCATGCGGTTGACAGTATCCTGAACATTGTGCTCCATGGCACATTCTATTGTACCCTTGACATGGGAAAAAGGTGGATTAAAAGCAGGAGCGGAGGTACCGTACTTAATATTGTAACGACTTATGCCACGACCGGATCCCCTTATGTGGCACCGTCAGCTGCTGCAAAAGCTGGAGTACTGGCGTTGACGCAGTCACTTGCTGCAGAATGGGCCAGGTACGGTATCAGGCATGTGGCAATAGCCCCCGGTGCATTTCCCACAGAAGGAGCATGGAGCAGGCTGGCACCTACAGAAGAACTCTCAAGGAAAATGCTGGACCGGATCCCATTCAAGAGATTCGGAACACATGATGAACTGACAGATCTAGCGACTTTTCTAATATCAGACCTGGCCGCGTTCATAAACGGAGAAGCCATAGTTATTGACGGTGGTGAGAGCATTGCAAACGCCAGCCAGTTTGGCTTCCTTTCTGAGGTTACTGATGAACAGTGGAAAGCGCTGAGGGAACTTACCAGGAAAGGCAAATCCTGAGAAATTTCAATGCACTGAAAACTATATTCTACTAATTGTACGTTACCCAATCATGATACTGAATGAAATAAACCACATGCTGGACAGGCAATGTATATTCTCATTTTCAACAAACAGCAAGATTGAGGAATTCCTCTCTGTGAACGGAATCACTGCCATAATCAGGATTCGTGTAACAAAGGAGGGTGGTTTTGCCATCTTCAACTTTGAAAATGAAGGGCTTGATGAGGAAGAGATTCTGAAGGAGCTTCAGGAATATGACCCACAGGTTACAAATGACGCAGTCATGATAAAAGTAGATCTCAAGGGATCAAAATTTCTGGAGGCTTTCAAGACACTTAACAAGGTCCCTTCAGTTGTAATCGATGCTGCCATTTTCAACGGTGGCTCCTACTTTATCTACTTCCGGTTTCATTCTAACGACGAGAATAAGGTTGGCCATGCCCTCAAGGAAGGAATGGTAAACTTCAGGAGATTTGCCATAAGGTTCCTTGGAAAGAGCTCGGGCCTCATATCAACCTACAGGGAGATATCAGCTGCGATTCCATTAAAATACGTTGAAATAAGCACCTCGGTGCCACCGTCATCCATGAGGATAACCAAGGACTCGGTTCTCATGAACCTCGGGGTTAGCTGGAACAGGGAAATGAAATACTTACTTGGGGATGAAGTGAGGGCTGTCTACTACGATAAGACTGCCCTGTTGAGAGGAAAGGAGGACTGGCTTAACGAAATCTCCAGCGACAAGAGAATTTATGAGACATCCTTTTCCAACCCCCTTATCCAGTATCTGGTGACCCAGAATTCCCAGTCTGCCATTGTTACACTTGGAATGCCGCAAAGGCTTCTCGGCAAAACTTTCTCAATAGCTACAGTTGTCCCTGAGATGGTTCTTCCTGAATTCTTCCAGGTCATCTACAACGCAATCGGTGAATTCAAGGAGTGGGAACTGGACATCCAGTATGTGGACCTTTTCGAGAACATGAACAGCGATTAGGAAAATGTGCAGGTTCAGGACCTGCCCTAATTTTTTGCCTTATTTCCGGTTTCAGGCTATATAAGAAGTTGAGGAGCTGTCGAAGTTCCCAATGATCTTCATCTTGCTCCCGATGCCGCCAGAGACGGTTCTCAGTTCGGGGTAAAGTGACCAGAGATCTCCATTGCTCATGATGAACGCAGGATGGTTCACGCCGAAGGCTTTCTTTGCAACTATTGCAGTCATCTGTCTTGCTTCCATTTCATCAATATAGCCCAGAGAATGCAGATATTCATGTGTGAGAATCATGTAAATGAAAGAGTTAAATTCCCTGGGAGTGGAAGTAAGCCTCGTCATGGCATCAATAAGAACCTGGTTCATGACTATGTAATTTCCACCCACCTGCCAGAAAGCACCAAGTGTGGCAGGAAGATCTGAAAGGGCCAATCCCAGTCCGGATCTTTCCTTCTTGAGGGCCGCCCTCACCGTTGCCTTGACCACAGAGAAAACTTTGTCAAAGTCCATTTTGCCGTCAAGGCTCATGAGGAATGCCGGATCTTCTTCAGAGTTATTTCCCCTGGGAGGGGTGGCCTTTTTTGGAGTGTTTGACCTGCCATCCCGGAATGAGCCAAGGTCTGTATAAAAGTTATAATTTTTATCAAACATATTTGAAAGCCTGCCTGAATGTAATCATTTATACATGGTATAAATAAATAGCTGGTTCAGATTGGCATTTTCGGAGAAATTATTTGATTTCAGAGCCCTCCCCTGACCTGTAGACTACTTTGCCGCCAATCACAGTTAATTCAGGCAGTTTCTCGCCCGCATGTTGTGTGTCGTCCAGGTATTTTTCATCAAATACTGCCAGATCAGCCCTGAAACCGGTAGATATCCTTCCAGAAACTTTTTCCTCATGCAGCAGGAATGCCCCTCCTGAAGTGTATGCCTCTATAGCTTCCTCCATTGTTATCCTCTGGGCCTGGTGGCTAGAATTTACTGCGAGCCCTATGCCAAAGCCGGGACCCATCGGCATGCAGTCCGATCCAAAAGCCAGCTTCACTCCGGAATCGATAATTTTC
The DNA here is from genome assembly GCA_046705365.1 of Thermoplasmataceae archaeon. Classification (GTDB taxonomy): domain Archaea; phylum Thermoplasmatota; class Thermoplasmata; order Thermoplasmatales; family Thermoplasmataceae; genus JAJZOM01. Next base: position 17,568 of record JBJKQM010000019.1, on the reverse strand, counting down.
CTGAAGGGATTATCCTTTCCGAACCATTCGTTTCCAAGGTTATTCTCATAAAGGCCGCTCTTTTGGGACCACTGGAGAAAATTAGGTTGGCTCGAAACAACTGTTGAGCCTCCTATTTCGTCAAGCAATTCGGGACTAACGAGTTCAAAATGCTCGATGCTGTTCCGGAGATTCCCTTTCTGAGATCTCAATGCCCTTATTGCCTGGCTAACAGCCAGTTCCCCTATTGCATGCATCGCGGCCGGAATTCCCTGCCTCCAGAGGCCAAGGAGCCTTGCGTCGAGGTCTTCATCTGAAAACTTGAGATTTTCACTGTCCCAGCCTTCATGTGCAGCAGTCTTCGAACCGATGGAGCCATCAAGGAACATTTTCACACCCCATGCATAATAACTGTTCAGGGGTTCCCCAGAGTATTCCCTGTCGTAGACCAGCTGAAATATCCTGAGATGCATCTTCTCCTTTCTCAGGATGCTTCTAGTTCTGGCACCCATGATATCCCTCACTGTGGTGATTCCCCGTGATATAGCATATTCAGCAGCAGAGCGAAGCGCCCTTTTCAGTTCACCGTCATCCGGTTCTGTCAGCTGAGCCAGCATTGCCATCTTCTCCTCTTTGATGGAACCATCTCCCGACTCAAGCCCTATAATGGAAAGAGCCTTTGAGTTCAACACGGCCATGTGCATATCCTTCCTGTAGAGTACTGCAGGAACCCTGATTTCATCAAGTTCAAGCCTGGACAGGTAGTCCTTTTCCCCCCACTGTGTTTCATCCCATCCATACCCGACAACCACTTTAGCGGAGGAGTTTTCTGCAAATTCTCTGGTCATGTTCAGGGCTTCCTCCCTTGTTTCTGTGGTAGAGAGGTCCAGGCGTACCAGTGAGAGGCCGAGATTATGCAGGTGAGTGTGTGAGTCTATGAACCCTGGAAGCACGGTTTTACCGTTCAGGTCAATTTTCTCCCTGGCCTCGCTGTGTTCTGCGTGTCCAACATAAACAATCCTGCCATCCTTTATTCCCAGTGTATCGGCGGATTCATCATTTTTAAAAATTTTACAATTATACAAAACCAGATCAAACACTTCTTTCTCCTCGACCGGGAATATATAAACAGCAGCATATGTCTATTTTTGCATTGGATTTTCAGCATTTCCGATGCAGAGAATATTAAGCCGGGCTTGTCAAAAAACGTTTAAATAAAATAAGTGTCTAAAAAAGACATGGATAATGACCAGGATCTTCAGGGTGCACTTACTATTGAAGGCCCACTTCTTGAAATGGCTTATACCGCACTTTGCGTGGCCAGAGGCGAAGAAGTTGTGCCGAGACTGGAAACCCTGGGCGTATATCATGATGTTTTCATAAGAGGCAGCAAGGGGCACATCTACTGTGAATGCGACGGGCAGGGCGATATCTCGGCACGTAAAGTGGAACTTTTCAGGGAAGAGGTACTTAAACTGAATTCGCTCCTCAGAGCAAAGGACCAAATGCCTATTACAGAGGCAAGGTTCATAGTAATGCTCCCGAAAAAAGCCTGGCGCCCGGAAACAGTTTCTGAGCTAGAAAAGACTTCAGCGCAGTTTGAGGAAGCTTCCATAAAACTTGTTCTGGTTGAACCAAAGAGGCTTCTGTATGATCTTATTTCAAACTCGATACTGGGTTTTGTTTTTGTTGACAACCACATTATTCTCGTGGGGCCCGGGCACTGGGCAGTCAGGTACAACCCTTCCGTGAGCCGTTTCATGTATGGCGAATCTACCATTGACCTTGACACCTTCAGGAGACTCCCCCAGTCATTTCTGGCAAGAGACTACTGGAATGAGCGGCACAAGGAGATCTATGCAAAATATGCAGACGTTTCAGAGGAAAGCAGGCCAGAATGGTTCAACTGGAAATTTCCTGATAATTTTGGTATTACATGGAAGAGCCGTGACCAGATGATCAGGGCCGTACTGAAGGCATATTCACTCAATGGCAGAATCGTTGTACACACAGACGACAGGGGATTCATAACACTCAGGAAACTCAAAAAGAACAGCTATTATACTGCCAATATAGTTTACCCTGGGCACCTGATAGATGCAGATGACGCAACTGAGATAGATCGTGAATTTCTTCAGATGGTTCAGGACTTCAGGCACAGTGGTTCCATGGAGGAGGATTTGGATTTTTACTTCAGGATCTTCACCGACTCCATCACATTCTCGCACCTCTACTGGACCAAGTCAAAATTCAACACACACGATGGGGAAATCTATTACACCGAAATACACCGGGGAGACGATGTGCTTATGGAGACCCTCAACAGCGGTGAGCTTGGGCTGAAAGTGGATAAGGGCAGGATAGTGTTTTCAATGGAACAGGGCCCCAATACTCTGACGCTAGTTCGCGGTTCACTACAGTGGGAGTCCTCAGAAGAGGGAACTTATCCCGCTACCCTGAAATTCTAGGCTTAACGGGGCTGGTTCCCCTTATTGGTGCCTGATCCGTTATCTGTGTCCATATCTTCCGGAGGCTTCTCAACAGGCGGTTCAGGAGCTTTCACAACCTGTTTTTCTTTCCTTTCCTTCTGCCTGGTCTTTATGGCTTTATATGCAAGAAGTGCCATTGCAGGCATTTCCGGTGTATCAAGATATTTGTCCGGTATATTCTGCCCGACCGTCCTCTGGACCTTGAAGAGATAGATCGAACCCGGACCACTGATCAGATATGCCATGATACTGGCAATAAAAAGGCCCGGCAGAAGGACAAAATTCCTCGACATTTCAGCTACTATGATTGTTGACATGAGGGGCGCCTTGGCCGAACCGGCAAAGACAACCGCCATTCCCACCAGTGCAAAGGATGTGTAACCCGGAGAAATTGATGGAAACGCGGTATCGATAACTATGCCAAAAATTGCACCCAGCATTGCGCCCATGAAAAGAGATGGTGAGAATACTCCACCGCTGCCACCCGATCCTATTGTGAAGGCCGAGGTTCCGAGTTTGGCGAAGAACAAAAAGGCAAAGAAAAGTATGAAGCTGGTGGTATAATGGAGCACTAATTTTCCTGAAAAGAATGTGTTAAGGACCCCGTAACCCAGTCCAAGAGTCTCGGGGAAGAATAGGCCAATTGCACCTACGACCCACGCCCCAAGGAACGGAGAGAACCATTTTCTCTGCAGTTTGAATCTTGCGAAAAGGTCTTCGACGCCATACAGGCTTCTAGTCCATATATATGACACAAAGCCTCCAATCACGCCAAGCAAAAGGTAGAACGGCATGTCGGAGTCCTTGAATGTAATCCCCTGGGCTATGAAAATCGGTGCAGGGCCCAGTATTGCCACAGACACGACATAACCCACAATTGAGGAGACTGCCATAACAATCAGGTCTGTGGTCCTTATTTCACCGTTAAGCACTTCCAGCCCGAATAATGCCCCGCCAATAGGAGCCTTGAATGTCCCGCTGATACCGGCAGATGCCCCTGCCATGACCATAAGCTTTAGTGATCTCTGATCAAGATGAAATAACTGGCCAACGACTGAGGAAACTGAGGCACCTATTTGCGCAATAGGCCCTTCCCTGCCTGCACTGCCTCCTGAGCCGATTGTTATTGAAGAAGCGAGAATTTTCACCAGCGCCACTCTGGTCCTTATCTTTCCTCCACGTGACCTCAGGGCTTCCATCACCTCTGGAACTCCATGACCCCAGGCCTCAGATGCGTATTTGTAGATGAGCGGGCCAACGATAAGTCCACCTATTACTGGCAGGAATATAATGGGAAGCCCTGTGCCGCCCAGGTATGTGAAGAATACGAGATGTACGAATAGAATAAGGGCCCTGAAAAATACTGCGCCTAACCCCCCGGCTATCCCGGAAACCAGTAGAAGTGGTCCCCAGAACTTGAAAAATTTGAAAGCTTCTAATTCCCATTCCTTAAACGCTTTTCCTGACCATAATCCTTCAGGTTCAAATTTTTCAGACAACTTTTACAACATCGGTTCAAAATACAAATAATTATTCCGGCTAACATATTACTGCCAATAATTGCTTAACTGGAATTACCAATGTGAAATTATTGGCCTGCCTTACTGGTTAATCCTGAAACTGTCACCTTCATTTTCTGTTTCTGCGGGCTGGGGAACGTATTCCTTCCTTCTGGACAAGATATGAAAGGCTTCGCCAATGATCAGGCCCGTGGTCAGTGAGAGAATTGCGTCAACTACCAGTATTATCTGAAAGTTGTTTCCGTACAGTATTTCCAGGAGATACCTGGTTAGGAAGGAACCGAGCCAGATGATCATGATTACGGGTGATCTCCTGTAATAAACTTCTCCGTTCCTGGTGAAGAAATTCACATTTGATCCAAACCTGTAGGCTATAAAGAACCCTAGAGGAATCAATGCCAGGGTGAGAAGCACTATATTGTCTATAAAACCAAGAATCAGTACAGATATTAGAGTGAGAATGGTGTAAACCACCGGGAGCCTCATAACTCTTGCATTGCTGTATCTTCGCCCGTACATGCCCCTGTATAATCTCAGGGTTACTATGATGGCCACGAAAATGAGGAAATACACAATTCCTCCTGACTGTTGGGGGAAAGTTCCGGGAGGTGTTAACGATCCTCCAGAGGCAGAGCCAAGGATGGATAGTATCTGGCTGTTCATCAAGATGTGGTGTTAACCCCCGCATGGCTAAAATACTTTCTGAAGGTTTTTCCCGCCCGGAAAAAGTTCATTCCCGGCAGGAGCCTGACAATCAATTTATATGATGGTTCTCTCATATTTTCATGAGCAACAACCTGGCAGAACAGATAAAGGACACAGTTACAGATATGCTGGGATATTATGGATTCAATGTTGAAACCGATTTTCAGATGCCAGTTTTTTCAGATTATATCGATATCGCTGCCCTGAAAGAGGATGAAAAGTACCCTCGTGTGGTGGTATTCTGCTCACCCGGGCAGGAAAAGGTGAAGTTCATTTCCAGAATAGCAAAGCACAGCAGCATTGAGGACGTGGTAATTCTGGATGCTGGTTTCTTCCCTTCTGATAAGGCAAAAATGCCTTCCAATGTGCGGATTTATGACCTCCCGGACATAGATCATACCAGGTTTGAGGACTTCATAAGGTCCATTTCACCAAAGAAACCTGCCATTCCATACTTCAATACTGTTTCAAGAAATCCAAATCCTCCGGAGTCTTCCCATGATGCACTGGTCAATTTTGAGAAACTTGTAGATGATCAGGGCCTTAACGTAGAGAGGGCAAAATACGAGATTTACAGGACAGCAATCAGCGGAATGAACATCAGGTATGGCCGCTATATACAGGTGGATGACAGCAAACCTGTTTTTGAAAGAAGCAAGGAACTGTCCAGGGAAGCCATACTACTAAAGGCGGCCGGCTACCTGAGAGAAGAAAAGATGGCTGACAGGGGCCTGGGGCTGGAATCTGACGGAAACTCGTTTCTTGTGCTTTCAGACGATGATGAGACGGCCTCCCTTGCGGAAGCAGTGGTGGATGAGTATGTCCGTTCACAGCGAACTGTAATAAAGAAAATAATGTCCGCCTACCCAAAACTGTTCAGTTACAACGTGATTATCGGGTCGCTTGGTTACTATGCACCCAAAACACTACTCAGCATTGAACGGCACAGGAAGTCGTGGACAGGCATCATAAGGGCCACTGCCCAGTCTGAGAACAGCTATCTTGTTGAAGTTATCAGGACCATGATTAACACAGTTGGAATTTCAGAAGAAGTCTGGAACAGGATAAACTGCCTTTCTGCATTCGGTGAAATAAACAACCTTGTTGGAGAATACTTCGAAAAATTCGAGAAGGCCAGAGTCGGGGTGTTCGGTTACCGCGGCCTCAGGAGAATTTACATTCCGGCAAAGAGGATCGCGACACAGATGCGCCTTTCAGAGCTCAATGATGAACTGGATCAGGAAGCACTCGAGGATTTCTGCATTTACGATTCCATTCTGAGGAGCAATCATACCGGATTTGATTTCAGGGCTGCTGTAAGGGACATGAACCTTGACAGGACAAAACTTGCCGGAACTGTGGAAAAACTTGCAAGACTGGGATACTGTTCCAAGATCCTTCCTGAGAATTCTGACCTTCCAATTGCAATATACAACCAGTCCAAGTTTTCCAATCACTGCCTGAAGGTCATGAGAGACAAGGTATCCGCCATTCTTGATATCGAATGGTAATTGCGAATTTCTCGCAAACCTTTTATTATACAGGGAAAACCATTTATTGGGAAAATTATGCTTTTTTCAGCTTTTTTCTGACAAACTATTTATGAATAAAAATCATTTAATAGATTGCGGAGGAAATGTCTTATGACAAAGTTTGTTTTAGTTTCAGATTCGACGCTAAGCTACGAATACAGGGATTTCCCGCTACTCGACTTTCTTCCATGTGCCCCGGGAAAAGCTGTACCTGAAAGAGTGTACAAATTCCTGAAGGGGCCTGCACCTCCAGTGCATCCAAACGGAGCGGCAGTATACGCACCGTATTCATTGAGGAAACTTGAAGCGGCACTGTTGAGGAAGTATGACAGGAAAGACGTCGTAGTAGCCCATGAGGATTATCTCACAAATTTCATCACCGATGATACTGAAATAATCGGTGTTACAACAATGGACCCCCTTGGCATTGGACCCACAACAATGTCATATTATGCACTGTTCGGGGGTGAAATGTCTGCATGGGTAAGAAGAGAGTGGGATTCCCTTATGGAGAGAATCAACAGGGTCAGGGCCGGAAAGAAGGCCAAGCTGGTAATTGGCGGACCCGGAGTATGGGAATTTACAATTCTCAGGGAAGAGATTGAGAAATACAATTTCGACTATGTTGTCCAGGGAGAAATAGATGATATAGCTGAAATACTGTTTGAGCAGATCAGTGAAGATGCCCTTGACAACACGCTGTTTCACCGCGGATACATGACATACGACGACAGTTTCAGAAAAGTTGTGAAGAAGGATGACCTCTTTGTTGCCCGTGGAATATCAAAGTCAGCATATCCGAGGCTGGAGGATATCCCTGAAATTGTGGGCCCCTCCATGAAAGGAATGGTGGAGATGATGCGCGGATGCGGCGTTGGCTGCGACTTCTGTGAAGTAACCCTGAGGCCGCTTCGTTATGATTCCGTTGAAAGAATTGTCAATGAGGTGAAGGTGAACGTATCTGCAGGGCTTCCAAATGCCTGGCTGCATTCAGACGAGGCTTTTGGTTACAAGCATGGCAGCATGTTTGCTCCAAACGAGGAGGCTCTCTCAGAACTTTTCTCAACTGTAATGGCTGTGCCCGGTGTGCAGACATCCAACCCGACGCATGGGAGGATTTCCATTCCTGCTGGCTACCCGGAAATGATGTCTAATCTTTCCAGAATTCTGAAAGCCGGTCCAAGGAACTGGATAGGGATCCAGACAGGAGTTGAAACCGGGAGTGATGAGCTTGCGAGAAAACATATGCCCAACAAGACCCTTCCATTGAAGATAGGCCCTGATGGCAGCTGGCAGGATATAGTCTGGCAGGGAGTATTTGTAGAAACTACGAACTACTGGAGACCTGCGTTTACAATACAGGTCGGCCAGGAGGGTGAAACGGTTGAGGACCAGTGGGACACCATATCCATGATCAACCATCTTAGCAACTCTTACGCCAACTCGAGGCCGTTTGAGTTTACAGTAACGCCTCTGGTGAATGTTCCACTTGGCAGAATAAAGTCAAGGAACCTGAACAAGGAGATGCTTACTGCTGACCAGCTGGCTGTATACTACGCAAGTTACAGGCACCTTGCAAAGATGGCCACAAGAGATGGCTTCAGGGATTCACGCGGCAATCTCTTCTCAAGGCTCGGCACTGGAAGCATCATTTCTGGCGGAGGATACCTCATGATGAAGTTTGTGGAGAACCTGGCCAAGAAAAAAGGCGTAGACATAGAAAAGGTCAAGAGATGGGGACTTGACCAGAAGAAAGAATTTACAACGCTCCCCTCTTCCAGCGGGGCATAACATATAATCCCCCTTTTTCATTATCATTTGACTTGATAGTAAAGAATCCCGATCCACTGGACTTTTCGTATATTCCACAGAAGTTGAAATTCAGGGACAGGCAGATAGACAACATAAGGAAAATCATGCTTGAGCCGCTTAAAGCTGGGATTTCCTCAAACCTGGTTGCATTCGGGGACTCAGGAACCGGCAAGACTTCAACAATGAGGTTTCTCAGCCGTGAGGAGAAGAGATTCACCATGGTTTACGAGAATGCACTGTCTTTCAGCAGCCTCAGATCGCTCCTCGTGGACGCCCTTTCAAGAATGGGCAGAATTTCAGGCATGAAGAACCTTTCTTTCCCTGACATCTTCAGGGCCATGAAGCGAATAAGCCAGGAGAGGGGAAAGAACATTGTCATAATTATTGATGAAGCAACCAACCTCATCAAGTTTGACAAAGACGGAATATACAACCTCCTCAGGGCCAATGAGGTTTATGGGACTCCCATCGCCTGTATACTGGTTTCCATGGAGGATCCATCCATTTACATGACTGAAAGGGACAAGAAATCCCTTGGCGTTTTTTCCACCATCCACTTTAACCGCTACTCCAGGGATGAGCTTCAGGCCATTCTCCTGGAAAGAGCAAGGCTTGCCCTTGAATCCGGATCGTATGATGAAACTTCGATCGAATACATAAGTGAGGTTGCAGAGAAGTTCGGCAGTGCCAGGGTTGCAATAGAGCTTCTCCAGAAATCTGCATATGTCTGCCAGTACAGGGACGGAGACCGGATAGAGAGTGAGGATATCAGGGCAGCCAGTTCAATGATCAACCCTTATGTTACGGAGAGCAAGCTCGGTGAGCTTGACCCGGAGGACCTTGTAGTCCTGCTTTCTGTTTGCAGATGCCTGAAGGATGAATCCAGTACTGAAATGTCCTGTGTCCTGAAGGAGAGCAGAGTGCTTTCTGAACAGTTTTCCATTGACGTTGGGGCCGATTCCAAGATTTACACCATCATTAAGAGGCTTGAGAATGTGGGAATAGTGGAAGGCAGGATAGTTGGCCGTGGAGACAAGAAAGGCGTTTCAAAGATGATCGGCATCAATGATGTGCCTGTTGGTGTCCTTGAGGACAAGGTCATGGCAATGATCAGTAGAATGATGTAAGATTTGTGAGCCTGTTTTTTGGAGCGCAGGACGAGATAATGAAATCTATGGGCTCAAATGATCTCATAAGCATCTTCCTGTAGAACTGCATGTCTATTCCACCATACTGGTCAGCGAGATCAATCTTGCCTTCATTTTTGTTGACAACTATCACTCCGACCCTGTCACCTATGCTGATATTGTAGCCTATTCTGTCTGCATTCTCAAGGATCTTTTTCTGCAGGTTGTTCACCCTGTACTCCTCACGGTTTTTTGTAACGTGTATGCCAACCCGGAAATTCTCCCTTGGTTTTGCAGGCAGCTCCTTCAGGTATGCATTCTTGAATATCTCCATCTCTCCCTTCTTCTGCCAGATCTCCCCGGGTGTAGTGCACCTCCTGAGGATGTTCAGCGCATCCATCTGGAAATCCACACATATCTGCGGCACATCCGATCTCCTTATCTCTATACCCCTTACCTTGAAAGTGCCGTCATCCCTCAGCCCCACATACCTGTTCAGGGCACCAAGGCCTGATCTGGCAGGCATGAATGTGATCCACCTGTAATGGCCATCCAGGACGATACCAATCCTTGTTTCCTCTGTTATCTCCTTAAGGAGCGCGTCTATGTCACCACTGCCCTTGACCCAAAGGGAATCCACAATGCCATGTATGGGCTCAAACCCATGCTTAATGGCCAGGGATATTGCCCTTGAAAGAGCCCACCTTCCCATTGCAGTTATTGATTCATGGACCTCTATCTTGCCGAACTTGGCATTCTTGTAGCCCGTGTATCCGAATGAAGTAAGTAGCATCCACTTCAGGGCCGCATCCCTCTGTTCGTAAACCCTGTTCCTGTGCTTTATGGCCTTATAGGTGAGTCTTGTGTTCAGTAGATTCTCCAGTGCAAGCGACAGGAACCCTCTCCTCGAAGTGTCTATCCTGTATGGAAGGCCCGGAACCCTGAAATCACCATTTGAGTTTATGGTCTCCGGAGACAGGTTGTAATTCACCATTATACTGGGATACATGGACGAGAAGTCGATCTCATAAACATCGGTGTATGTGCCGGGTTCAGGCTGCAGGACCATGCCTCCCTTGTCTGTCTCCATAAGTGTACTTGACGATTTTGCCTGTTCATGATCATCCTTGTACAGGGGTATGAGGATATCATTCCTTATTGCGTATGATTCCTCCATGGATGACACTGCAGTTCCGGCTGTTACTGTGGATGCTGTGACTATGGGCAGTGTGGAAATCCGCGACATTTCTATCAGGCCGGCTATGCCGGCCTCGGAATACGTGAATGAGTCCGCCTCAATTGCTATTTTTCCCGGTATGTTTATCCGGGGATTGCTGTAATACACCTGCCCGTATGACTGGTATGTAGACCCCTGCTTCCCTCTTGAAAAACCGGGATTGAAGCCGTTCATCGCCAGGAGTTTCATAAGTTTCTCGAAAAGCCTGTCCCGGTTGTCGTAGACAACAATGGTGCTGTCCTTTATGGCAAACTCCAGATCTGAGAGGAATGCTGTATCCAGTTTCCTGTACCTCCTGCCATCAATTGTTACCTCCACGGGAGTCCCCAGGTTTGTTTTTCCTCCCACATATACAGAACTTACAGGCGGATCCATTTCCTCCGGTGATTCTATGGAGAAGAATCGCAGGTTCCTTTCCGACATGAACCTGAGCGCCGGATCGACATCTGCGTTGAATATGCTGTATTTCCTCCCGAACCCTATGTGTTCAATGGCAACTGTCAGATCCTTTATTCCCGATGGCTTTACATCGATCTCGAGGCCTTTCATCGGCCCGTAGACATTTCTCCTGGTTGCCTCGGAATAACTGTATTTCCCTGATGCGTCAAGCTGCCTGGCGAGGAAATCAAGATCATAACCTGTTCCCGTCACAAAAACCCATGACCTGTTCCTGAACCTCCGGGATGAGACCTTCCTGTCCCTGAGGTACCAGAGCTTCATCACATCAGTGCCAGTGGCATTTATTATGATGTCTTTCATGGTTCTGTGCCTTTTCGCAGCTTCCTCAGTTCTTTTTCCATTTCAATAATTATGGAGAGCAGGAAGCCGTAATTAACGTCCAGATCTGAATAGGATACTTCATGTGCGTGCCGCCTTCCCTTGACAAGAACTGAATTCAGTATTTCCGAGTCATCGGAATTCATTATCTCTGACATTTTCTGCAGGCGGGCTGCCAGTAACTCCATGCTCTGCCTTACCGTTGGAACTGTTCTTCCCATGAATAAAGACCTCCCTTTCTGTGTGAGCGCTCCCTTGCAAGCACCCTGTTTCCAAGGTATTTCTCAAAAACTCCTCCCTGCCCAACTATATTGAGGAAAATGATCCCGCCCCGATAATGTGTTTTAATCTTCATTATGTCATAGATGCTTTCCACTACGGCTGAGGGCCATGTATCCATGACCGGGGTTGTGGCTGAAATATAGTAAGGGTTGTCATCCGAATCCATGAGGATCTTCTGAAGCTGGTATGAAGTCAGGATCCTCTGTACCTTTATGCATTGGAGAATATTCTCAGGAAAAAGCGACCTGAAGTCCATCATTATTCCATCCGTAATCAGGAGGTGAAGTTCATTGTGCTCCTGAAGCGACATCTCCATGAACTCGGAAAACCACTCATGGCTGAATGTGGATGTCCGGAATATCCTGAGAGTACCATGCATAGGGCAAATTCATCATAGAATTACATATGAAAGCGATCTTCAATGGACAAAATGAGTAAATGAGTTTTAAAACGGATCTAATGTCCGGAATGCACCAGCATTACAAAAAAATGCACACCAGTGCACGTTTCTGGAGTACTGCTTCAGCGCCTTCCACCGTTTCTCTTTAATGACCTGTGCCCGTTCTTGAAGGCACTGTTAAGGAATACAGCCGCCCTTATAACTCCAAGGTGCGTGATGGCCTGGGGGAAATTTCCAAGCTGTTCACCTGTTTCGAAGTCTATCTCCTCTGCCAGGAGGCCAAGATGATTTGCCCTGTCCATCAGTGAGTCGAAAATATCCTTTGCTTCCTCTATTCTGTTCATCTTGATCAGAACTTCAACATACCAGAATGAAAGAAGCAGGAACGCATTGTCCCGTCCACTGAGGCCATCATCTTCCCTGTATCTCTTCAAAAGGTGATCAGTGACCCTGAGGTCACTGTCTATTTTCTCAAACGTCCCCACGAACCTGCTGTCGTTAACAGGGATGAAATCCAGCAGGGGAAGCCTGAGCAGTGAAGCATCAGTTTCGGTGGAACCGTAGAACTGGACAAATGAATTGAGTTCAGGATTGAATCCGTTACTCAAAACATCCTCCTTTATGGTGTCAGCTATGGATCTCCATCTCCTGTATGGGCCGGAAAAGCCCTGGGCCTTGCCCATTGCTATAGCGTTGTTGAAGGCGGACCATGAAACGATCTTTGAATAGACGTAATGCCTTGGTTCGGTCCTGAATTCCCAAATGCTTGAATCCGGAAGTTTCCAGAGTTCACCAAGAGTATCCAGGGTCTCCCCGACAAAATTCCACAGATATGAGTTAATTATTCCCCCACTCTGGCTCAGTGCATGTATTGCATTGATAATTGAGCCGAACTGATCCACCTGAAGCTGCGTTGATGCCTTGTTTCCGATCCTTACTGGCCTGGATTGCCTGTACCCTTCGTAGTCAAGTTCAAGCTCATCAAGGCCACCAGACTGGTTTATAGGATATATTGTGCGGACTTTATTCTCCCTCTCAATTATATCCATCATATCGTAGAGGAACTTTGTAGCCTCCCTGTTGAAGCCGATCATTGCCAGTGCCTCTATTACATATGCTGTATCCCTGATCCAAGAGTACCGGTAATCCCAGTTCCTTTCACTTCCAATGCATTCGGGAAGGCTTGCTGTGGGGGCAGCAACCATAAGCCCGGTTGGTTCATAGAAAAGCCCCTTGAGGGTGAGTGCCGATCTCAGGACATCATTGTTGTAGAGCCCTTTGTAATTACTGGCTGCACTCCATTTCTGCCAGTAATCTATAGTTTCTTCCATCCTTTCGTAGGACTTGTAATCCTGAACTGCGTCAAGATGCCTGATCCCATGAAGGGCAATCAGCCATTTGGAAGATCTCTTGGGAAGTATAGTGTGGCCGGAGACCCTGTGATCGTCATCTTTAAGCGGTATTTCGCTAACCAGGCCAACGTTGGAGTCTCTTGCCTGAAAAATAAATCCATTTCTTCTGGAGGAAAGTGTTACCGGATCCCGCCCGTAATTAAGGGTGGCCTTGAATGAAACCTCAATAGGCACCTCCTCAGATCTTGTCTCAACAAGGCGGTGCACTTCAGGAAAACTTATGGTTGGATAATCCGAAATAGGAATAAAATCGGTGATCCTCAGAATAACCTGAGAATCCCTTGCGAACTCAGTAATAAGGACATTCGTCATTTCCTTGTAGTACTGGACTACGTCAAGATCATCTGTTTCCTGTGGCTTTACAGTAAAATATCCACCCCTGTTCTTATCAAGAATGGAATCAAACACGGGAGGAGAGTTAAAATTAGGCAGGCAGGCCCAGTCAATTGTTCCGTTAAGGCCAACTAATGCGGCGGTTCTGTTGCTTGCTATCAATCCGTGGTTCTCAATCTTCAGATATCCATCCTTAGCGAGATCCTTAAATTTTCTCGACCCTTTAAATGCCATTAATTGACGGATTTTAGGATTAATGGAACTTATTAAAATGTTCTCACTTCTCATTTATTTCGCGCAATTCTTCCCTATCCGGTTGATTTAAAGTGTGAAAAACAATCTTTAAACAAATAAAAGGCGCAGTTGAAACTGAAATTGGACAAATACTGGTCTAAGAATGGTATTTTTAACAAAATAAGGAACAATTATTTATTATGGTGAAACCATTTATAATGGGGGTCTTAAAATAGGGAGCAACGCGGAACGAAACATCATGACCATAAATTCAACTGATGTTCCAGTGACGGTGGGAGATAACGTTGTGGAAAGACTCACCGAGATTTCACAGAAATATGACCGTGTTGTACTGATCGCAGGCAGTGACTGCCTCCAGAAATTCAGTGAACACATACCTGACCTCTCAGGCATAAGAGGCGAATTTACCAAAATCACGCTGAATTTTGATGAGAACCTCAAGAACATAAGAAACTACCAGAAAATAATCAGGGTCATGATCGAGAGGAACATAACTACAGAATCTCTCCTCATAGGGATCGGCGGACCCAGATTATGCGACATTTCCGGTTTCATTGCATCGACATACAGGGGTGGAATTGACTACATACCGGTTCCCACGCTCCCTCTGGCACAGGTTTCAAACGCTGTATCAGGGGTGAATGGGATCAACTTCTCAAGTTTTGAGGATGCCATGTCCACCCGGTATGCACCGAAGGAGATTGCCGTGGACACCTACTTCACGAGGAATGCAGAAAATGATGAGCTCAGGGACGCTATTACAGATATACTCAGGTATGGCCTCCTTTACGATCATGCCCTCATAAGCCTTCTTAACGGACATGAAGATATCAAGGTCCTGAAGGAAAGCGATGGTCTTGTGAGGCTTCTGTCAAAGACCATACAGACCAGGACAGAGCTCTCGGGCAACAGTGATCCTGTGCATCGCAGATCTCTTAACTTCGGAAAGATAATTGGAGAGGCGATCCTTCATGCCTCAAAATACAGGGCAAAATATTACGAGGCAATCACGGCAGGAATGTTTGTGGAACTGTTCCTTGCTGAAAGATCGGGCATTGTGTGCAGGGAATCCAGAGACAAAGCCATGTCCATCATGGACAGATACGGGATAAAGAAAGCAAGTGTCAAGGAGCTCGGAATTGACACAATAATGAAGATACTTAATGAGCGCTATAACGTTGAGAACCATAACCTGCAATTTGTAGTACCGGAAGAACTTGGCAGGCCGGCTCTCTTTGAAATGAGCCATGACAGGCTTTATTCAGCTCTAAGGGCCTTTACTGAACAGTACGAATTCAACCCGCTGTTGTAGAACATACTGTTCATCAAACAGAAAGCGTCATATAAAATCCAGCAATGAACGCACTATGCTTCTCTTCGACGATTACTGGAAGAAAATTTTCGAGGCCATCAAAGGCTTATATCCTGAGATTACAGAAAGGGATATTGCCCTGGACCAGAGCGGTCATGGAGACCTTGCCTTCAGGGCATTCCAGGTAATGAAAGAGAGAGGCCTGAAGCCAGATGATGTATTCAAGAAGATACAGGAAAGGCTTCAGAATGAGACCTTCATTGACAAATTGGAATCATCAGGAGGATACGTAAACATTACATTGAAGCCGGCTTCCCTTATGTCTGCAATCTGGAAGGAAATAGAAGGGACAAACAGATTTCCCGACATATTCCAGGATCCGGACAGGATTTCAGTAGAACATACCAGTACAAACCCAACTGGTCCAATCCATATTGGCAGGATCAGGAATTCGATCATAGGGGATTCCCTTGCAAAACTTGTAGATCGATATGGATACCGTGTAACCACGCAGTATTTTATCAATGATTCAGGAAGGCAGGTTGCATCGCTTTATGCGGGTTACAAGAACTTTGTAGGTACCGAAAACCCAACAACTCTCGACTTGCTGGAAGGTTACAAGAAGGTGACAGTTGAACTGGAGAAGGGTTCCGAGATTAATGCTGAGGTAGACCAGATAATCAGGGACTATGAAAAGGGTGACCCTGAAACAATCAACGGAATACGGAAGATCTGCAGTACGATTCTTGCTTCCATTAACCAGTCGCTCGAGAATATAGGCATAAAGATAGATGATTACACATGGGAATCAGACCTGATCAGGGCTGGAGACGTTGAGAGGGTGTTAGAGGACCTTGAAGAAGAGCTACAGGTAGAAAATGGGGCAAAATATGTAATGAGCAATGGAAGAAAGATGTTCATGACTCGGGGGGATGGCACTTCACTCTATTTCTCAAGGGATATAGCCTACCACATGTATAAACTTACAAATTTTGACTGGTTAATTGATGTTCTGGGAGAAAACCATAAGGAACACGCCAGCCATGTTGAAAACGTCCTTAACACTGTTCGGGGAGAAAAGACGCATCTTGACTTTGTGTTCTACTCTTATGTATCACTGGAATCAGGGAAGATGTCCACTAGGAAAGGACAGATAGTTACCCTTGACGAATTGTATGATAAAGCTCTTGAAGAGTCATATAAGGTTGTGAAATCGAAAAGGCCCGAACTGCCTGAGGAGAAGCTTAAGGAGATCGCAACAAGTGTTGCGGTTTCAGCAATCAGGTTCCATATTCTGAAACTCAATGCAAATAAGCCAATGGTATTCAGGTGGTCTGAAGCTTTGAACCTGGAAGGGGATTCAGCACCGTTCATAATGTATTCCTACGCAAGGGCTGCAAGCATCCTGAGAAAACTTGGGGACACCTCCTGGTCACAGGGACAGAACTTTGACAACTTCGAAACGGCCCTGATCAGGCAGATGTACCTTTATCCATATGTCCTTTCTGAGGCGATGAAGGGCTTGAAACCTGAAAACGTTGCCAATTATCTTCTTGAACTTACCAGGAAATTCAATGACTTCTATACCAACTGCCCGGTTCTGAATGCCCCTGAAGAGGAAAGGAAGAAGCGCGTCCAGATTATTTCGGCCTTCAAAGTCATAATAAAGGATGCTTCAAACATTGCAGGTATAAAAATTCTCGAAGAAATGTGATTTCATAATCAGGCATATGCAAATATACCTGCAATTGCCAGAGCAATAAATGCGATAGTGTAAGGAACTTTGTTTTCCTTGAAATATCTTAACTGTGCTTCAAATATAGAGTCCCCTCGTGTTTTGAAGTTGAAATAATAGTCAAAACTTAAAGGGATAAGGATAATCAAAGCTATAACTGCAAATGCAACAGCACCTGCGTAGAACATAAATTAAAAACTGTAATAAATATAATAAATTTGTGTTGTAAAAAAATTTAGAAATAGAAGAATTACTTCTTCTTTTCTTCAGTCTTTTTAGGTACAGGCTTCTTCTCTTTAGGTTTGGACGGTCCCCGTGCACTGAGTCTGTAATACACGAAACCGATCACTACTATTACCGCAATGACTCCACCAATTATCAGAGGTGTCTGATAAGCTGGCGCATTTATGTCATGTGTCACAGTCAGTGAACCGGCATTTGTGAAGAAATCAGGCTGAGTGCTGTTAAGAGCTTCGAAGACTATCTGAACTTTACCGGAGGTAGGTGAGGTCAGGTTGAATTCAAACTGCTTTGTTACTCCAACTGGTAGAACTCCATATGACTGGTAAGAAACATTCTTGCCGTTTATCATTGCAACAAGTGCAAATGACTGTGCATCTACTGTTCCGTTATTGGAGACATTGACATAGACAAGAGTCTT
>JBJKQM010000018.1:0-11944 GCA_046705365.1 Thermoplasmataceae archaeon | reverse complement strand
CGACAAGATCTAACAGTTTCTTTTCCACGGACTCGGGAGTTTCAAATTTCACGTAACTATTTTTATCCATTTAGGAACCTCCTTCACTAAGGTAAAGAGGTAAGCCAAGAGCGTATTTATATTTTGTTAGATTACTCCGGGTTCAGTGCTCTGGCTATTCTTTCTTTATCACTCTTTGATGGTTCCAGCATTGGGGTCCGGTAACCACCCTCTTTCATTCCGAATTTGTTGTAGAAAGCATAGTAATAAGCTGAAGGGAAAGTTGTTCCAAGCAAGGCATGTATTAAAGGGTCCACCTGCTTAACCTGAATTTCTGAGCCTTTGGACCTGCTGCCTGAGTCATATTCGTTGTATGCATTAACCACTGAAGAGGAGAAATTTGAAAGACCGCATACACCACCATCTGCACCTATTGAGAGTGAAGGGACAAGTAAATCATCCTGGCCCTGCAGGATGGAGAAATCCGGACCGGAGAACTCCATAAGCTGGGAGAAGTATCTCATGTCAGCTGAACTTTCTTTGATTCCCACTATTTCAGGATGTTTCTCCTTGAGCTCTTTTACAGTTTCAAGTTCGATTCTTGTGCCGCAGAGCTGCGGTATGTTGTAGATGAAGGTTTCTTTGCCTACGCTGGAAATGAATTCCGAGAAATGTTTCTTTATCTCAGCCTGTCCAGGGGTGATGTAGAATGTTGGCATAAGCACAAGGGCATCCGCTCCAGATTCGGAGGCAAATTTCCCAAGCTCAATAGCTTCCTGCGTTGATGAAGATCCCACTCCTGCAAGTACTTTCAGGCCATTGGCATTATCTATCACGTATTTCAGGAAGTCTTTGCGTTCCTCCCTGCTCAGAAAAGTGAAAAGACCCGTGCTGCCACATGGAAAAAGTCCTGTGACTCCTATGCTTTTTAGGTATTCAATAAGAGTACCTGTTGCATCATAGTCTATTTTACCTTCAGAATTGAAAGGCGTAAGCATTGGTGTGATTATGCCCCTGTATTTCATAGAGGTAAAACTGGTTAAAGTAAATAAAATTGGTTGGCTAGAGGTTTGTATCGAGGTTCTCAGCCTTGATAAGGTCGATCAGTGCTTTGGGTATACCCTTAGAGACAAGGTAATCCCAGTTTGGTATGATTTTCCGCGCAATGGCCAGGTTGATTATCTCGCTGGTAGGCATATAAAGCGTACCTGGCGCATATGAGGTTCCAAGGACCCACGGAGGGTAGTTAAAGTAATCCCTCATTCGTCCCGGCACAGCGTCATGGAGGGTTTCATTAAGTATGCCTGCTATCATCTTGTTGTAATACCATTTCCTTGCTGGAGTATTCACAAAACCAGGGTTGGGTGAGTACACTTTCCACTCGATACCAAAAGTATTTTCCATCCCTATGAAAACGGAAGTATTCCCGAAATTGTCAATTTCAGTTTTGGGTGGTATTTCTTCCTTCCCAGTGCTTGAATTTACAACCTTCAACCCGAATCTGTTGTAAAGATTCATCTGCCTTCCGAGAACACGTTCAAGTTCCGCAGCCTCTGCCGCTGATACAAATTGGTCGTTCTCAAATTGTTCGTTTATTAGGGGAAGGTCCTCCAGTGTGGAGTTCATAATTAGTTTGAGGTAGTAATTAAAGCGGTCACCGGTCATTGAATTTTCTCTCCTGTTTGGAGTCAGGCTAAATAATCAACGAGGCTATTTATAATTACCTAATGGGTCGTTGGGCACAAAATGGAAATGCTTTGCGAATGCTCAGGGCACTAGCTAATTCTTAAATTGTAGTGACTAATAGTGATTATCAACAGAGTTGGCATAAATGAACAGTGAAACGATTATCCTTCAATATATGGCAGATACATTCCCTTTAAGAAAAGTATACGAAAATTTCTCACCACTTGATCCAGACGAAAAAGGAGTTTCCCAGTCCGTTTTGGCACCATGGTCTCTTAGAGCCATCTCTGCCAACACCGGGGTGGAAACAGACGAAGTAAGAAGGATACTGGAGGAAAAGGGCGATTTCCGGTTCAGGGAAGTCAAGAGTGAGAATCTTTCAATAACTATTGCGGAAACAAACAATGAATTAGCGTCCAATAAAATACCAATCTCCATGGAAACGGGGGAAAGCCTTTCTGTTTCCAGCCTTATGAACCTTCACGTACTCCAATTTGTGCAGGAAAAATCTTCTGAGACTGGAAGGCCGGTCAAAATAGAGGACGCCATATTTGACCTGAAGAATTCTCTTTTTCTTCCAGACGACTTCATGCCAGAACATCTCATGGGAATGGTTGAAGGCGAGGCATCATTCAATGAGGATGAAGTAAGAAAGGCATATGCCATAAAGGAAGGGCTAACTTCCATTTATTTTTACCAGGAATCAAAGGAAACAGGTTTTGGCCGTATCCGCTTCCTGTACCCTGCTGCATCGGGCAGCTTTAATAATGTTCCTTCAAACGAGAAGGTCAGGGAGCTCATAGGTACAAGCTTCAGCTCAATCCAGGGTGAGAAGAGTTATCTGGACTTCGTGAACAGCAGGCTAATCAAGAACGTAATTTTCAATATAGAACAGAAAAAGACAAAGGAACTGAAAAGGCCTATTTTTGACCCTCGTAAAATCAAGACACTGGAAGAAATGGGCTTGGTTGAAAGAAATGGCGACAGCGCATCAATTAAAGAAGAAATTACCCTTGAAACCCTTAAGGAAATTTATTCAAATGCCAAAACTGCAGGCCAGGAAATGGCCAAAAAGTGGCTTTCTACAAAAATCAAAGTGATCTGATATGGCTGATTCACACCGGGGGCTCGTGCTATTCAGTGTTCTAATTGGAACACTGATGTCAGCAATTGACACTACAATTGTCATTCTGGCTTTACCAACTATTGCAGGGGACCTTAAGGCTGAACTGTTCATTGCAATCTGGATTATTATCATCTACCTGTTGATGGTCGCTGTCCTTACAACACAACTTGGGGGGCTTGGCGATATTTATGGAAGGGGAAGGATATTCAATGCAGGTTTTCTCATTTTTATTGTTGGGTCAGCAGCCTGTGGGTTCTCACCTGAAATCTACACACTAATTACCTCACGTGGAATCCAGGCTGTTGGTGCCGCACTAATGCAGGCGAATAGCAATGCAATTATTGCGGACCATTTCGGTCCAAAGGAAAGAGGAAAGGCTTTCGGCTATCTCGCAATGGGCTGGAGCATAGGAGGAACCCTGGGAATTGTTCTCGGAGGGGTAATCACGACTTTCCTTGGATGGCAGGACATATTCTTCATAAATGTGCCCATAGGTCTTATTGGCTTTGTGATAGGGCTGAAGTATATTCGCGATAACAACCGGAAAGAAGCAAGAATTGACTACAAGGGAATAGTGCTGCTGACAGGTGTGCTGACCCTGATATCATATGGTGCAACCGATATAGCCGGAAGGGGTGTTAACACATTCAATGTGTTGCTTATTTTGATCGGTTTGCTCCTGCTTATACCATTTGTATACCTGGAGAAAGGCCTCCCAAATCCGGTGATAAAAATTAGCGCATTCAAAGTCCAGGAACTTTCCAGGTCCCTAATTGCATCTTTCCTTCAGGCCCTGGGTTACCTATCAGTTATCTTCCTGCTCATCATGTATTTGCAGGGAATAAGGGGCTATTCCCCCCTTGACGCTTCACTTCTTCTGGTTCCGGGATATATCATTTCCAGTCTTATATCACCAAAGATGGGCTCTATTTCCGATAAAATCGGGTCAAGAATTGTAGCCACAGCCGGGATTTTTCTCATGGCGGCCGCAGTTCTCATATATGTGCAGCTTCACGTGGATACAGCACTTTACATCATCATAATTGCATCAATTATCTCTGGTGTGGGAGGAGCGATGTTCTGGCCTGCAAACAGCAGTGCTGTTATGTCGAGCACCCCAAGGGAACTATATGGCTCAATATCTGGTCTTCTAAGAACACTATCAACAATAGGCACTCTGTTAAGCTACGTCATATCTATTTCTGTTGCCTCAATCAGTGTGCCCAGGTATGTAGCATTTCAGGTATTTCTGGGAACTAATTCACTTACGGGAAATGTGTCCAACCTGTTCCTTGGCGGAATACATTCTGCACTTCTGATTTCCCTCATATTCCTTATAGTTGCTGGTCTGATGTCTTACTTCAGGTCAACTGGAAACAAAGGAAAATCTATTGATGATACCGATTCGAGTGTCTCTTCTTAAAAAGTTAAAACTGCTACGGCAAGGGAAATGGATGAAAAGATGACAGAATTACCTGTCATATTGTTGAATAAATTCAGCAAGTTTTCTCATATACAGGTCTCTTTCCTCCCAGAATTGAAGGTGTGAACTGTCCTCGAAAACTTCCACTCGTGAGGAAGCGATTTCCCCGTTCATCTTTTTCTGGATTTCCGGAGTAACTTCATCATAGCGGCCACATGTAAGTAAAGTCGGGACTGTAATCTTGTGCAGGTCAGGTGTGAAATCAATGTCCTTGATGAGTCCAACTATTGTAAATTCACTTGGCCCGTTCATCTTAAGATACGTACCCCGTTTTTCAGTCATTTCAAGCATCCTGGTTACTTCCTGGGGCCAGGTATCAATTCTCAAAACATGTTGCCTCATGAAGAACTCTGTCGCCTCCACAAAATCCGGGTGATCATACTCGCCTTTTTCCTCATGTTCCTCTATTCCCTTCCTGTACTGATCTGGTAAAAGTGAAATGAGCCGGTGCATCTCGCTGACAGTATCAGGAATGCTGGAAAGGCCACTTGAGGATGTCAGTGTTATAAGGTTCTTCTGATATTTGATTGCGTATGCTAGTGAGAGCATGCCTCCCCATGAATTACCAAAGAGGTTTATCTTGGAATCACCGAAGAATGCTTTCCTTGCTCCCTCTACTTCTTCCACTGCATATTCCAGTGAGTAATCAGATTCTTTTTTGGGATCATCAGATTTCCCGCACCCGAACTGATCGTAGAAAACAACGTCAAACCCCATTTTTGACATATCCTTCAAAGGCAGAAGGTAATCGTGGGTCCCTCCAGGTCCGCCATGCAGAGCCAGCAGTTTTCGCGGATTTCCTTTTCCGAATCTCTCATAAAACAGTTTAAGCCCGTTTACTTCAACAAATCCCTCTTCGTGAGCCACCTTTTCCTCAGCCATATGAAAGTCTCCTTCTCGTTTACTTAGGGGTAAAGATGGATAAATAGTTTGTTTGACCAAAATTCAGAGGATACGTATTTCGCTCAGAAAATAATAAATCAAGTCCAACAGTAAATGAATAAAAATAAAATGGGGTGGAATTGCTTCAGTGCATCATGAAAGCGTAGTATGCCCTGTAGCAACTCCACAAATCAGCTTTGCTGACGATTTCAAAGGGTGCATGCATTCCAAGCACAGGCGCACCGGCATCAACTACGTTCATGCCGTGTTTTGCAAAATCCTGGGCCACGGTTCCACCGCCTCCCTCATCTACCTTTCCAAGTGTTCCAAACTGGTATACAACGTTATATTTATCAAAGACACCTCGAAGGTATGCTACAAACTCAGCCGGAGCCTCAGATCCTTCAAATTTTCCACCGTAGCCGGAATACTTTGCCACTATTATACCTGAACCCAGTCTCCCCGCATTGTGGGTGTCATGAGCTCCCTTAAAACTTGGATCCATTGCGGCGTCGACATCAGAGCTGATGACCTGGCTTTTCCTGAGCAATGTAAGAAGATCTATGTGTTCCGCTTTCCCGTTAAGTTTCTTCAATATCATGGATACAACATACTCCAGGAAATTTGACTGGGAGCCAGATGTACCCTGGCTTCCTATTTCTTCTTTGTCAAAAAACAGCACAAGAGCAGTGTCTTCAGGTTCCTTTACATCCATGAATGCCCGGAATGAAGTGTATGCGGAAGCCTTGTCGTCATGCCCATATCCTATCACAAGAGAGGAATCCAGGCCACCATGTCTGGCTGGACCTGCTGGAACAAGTGCCAGATCAGCGGATGCTAGATCATCTTCCTCAACGTGGTATTTGTCTTTCAGAATTTGCATGATGTTATTCTTGAAAGGATCATCCTTGGAGTCGCCTGGTATGCTTCCAAAAACTGCATTCAATTCTTCCGCTTCTATGCCTTCAAACAGTTTCCTGTCCTTCTGCATTTTTGCGATATGTGGGAGAAGGTCTGGAATGAGGAAAACAGGATCTTCTGGATTTTCTCCAATCCTGACCTTTATGCATTTTCCTTCCTTGGTGAATATCCTTCCGTGCAAAGCCAGAGGGTGGTTTACCCACTGATATTTCTTCACACCGCCGTAATATTGGGTTTTCAGTAGAACTGTATTTGTTTCAGAATCCTCATACACTGGCCTGGGCTTGAGATCCAGCCTTGGGGAATCAATGTGGGAGGCAATGACAAAAAGCCCGTTATCTATGCCTTTTTTTCCGACAATTCCTGCGGCAAGCGTCCTGCCAATATGGTTGTAATAGAATTTAGTTCCAGGAGTCAGTTTCTCAAGCTTCTCTATTTCCCTGAAACCTTCTTTTTCGAGTGCCTCTACAAAATAATCTGTGGCCTCCGACTCTGTTTTTGCTTTACCCAGGAAGTCAATATAGCCACTGGATATCGATTCAATAACTGGTTTTTCTTTATCGTCTACTTTTTCCCAGACCGTCTTTGTGTGGCTCATGATTTATGTATATGGGATTACAAGATAAAAAAGATTCAGTGAATTGCCTGTTTACAACCGTAAGAAATATTTGAGAAAATCAGGTGTTGGCAACTTCTGAACTTTCCTTTGACAATTCCTCCAGGCTCTTTCCTTTTGCCTCTGGAAGCAGGAAATACATCATAATGCTGGATGTCACTGCAATCGCACCATATATCAATATGACATAACCGAGCCCAATCGCACTGAGCAGTATAAGGAAAGAGGAAACGAAGGTTCCCACGGAGAGCCTGTCAATGAATACATTTATTGACTGACCGCTTGCCCTGATTTTTGTTGGAAGCATTTCCGGCACTATTATGGTGCCACCGATTATTGTAGCTGGACCCACTGCAGATGCAAAATAGTTGAAGAGGTAGAATGTGAATCCAAGAGCTGCGGCAACTCCTGTCAAGGTTCCAAGAACTTCAGCCGATTGTGGAATACCAAAAATTCCCGGATTGATAAGCAGCAATGAATAGAGGACCAGCGCGATGAATACTCCCGCGTACCCAAATACAACCAGTTTTTTCCTGCCAACCTTATCTATGAGATAAATGGAAAGCAAGGTTCCCGGAAGTCCCGCAAGGAAAATTGCAGCATAGGTGAAACCAACCGGTGTAAGGCCGAGGTTTGCGGCAATTGTTATGGGGCCGTATACACTGAAAGTCCCGGAGTAAGTGTCGTAAAGGATCCACAGGATTGACCCTACGATAATTATGGGCATTGATTTGAAAAGCCTGTTAAAATAACCAACCTTGTCTTTGCCTATGCCCTTCAGGTCATCAGGGAAGGGGTAGAGAGCAGAGTCCTTCTGAGGTTCTCCCCTTACCCGCGTGTTGAATCTGTAGGTTTCGGGTATCTTTCTTCTGTAGTATATGACGAATAGTGAAGGGATTGCGCCAAATGCAAGGACCACCTTCCATGCCTGATCAGGTGCAATGAACAGGCCTGTTACCTGAACAACGAAGGCTGCAAGGGCAGCACCGAAAAGGTACATTATGGAGAAGGTTGTCGCCATCAGTTTTCCCCTGTCGTTTCTGTTGGAATTCTCAGCCATTATGACAGGTGACATGACATAATCCCCACCAATGCCAAAACCAAGAATCAATCTTGCAATAAACAGGAATGTGAAGTTGGTGGTGAAAAGCTGGGCTCCGGCTCCAATGAATATGAGCAGGAGATCAATCCCGTACATTGGTTTTCTTCCAATTTTGTCAGCAATGGCACCAAATAGTAGTGCGCCAATTGCAGCGCCAAAAAAGGAAGATGCAGTTAGGACAGATGCCTCAACCTTGGAAATGTTAAGGTAAGCGATAACTGAGTAGAAAACAAGGGACATAGCATACAGGTTGTATGAGTCGGAAAACACTCCGGCGCCATTTACGATGACATTTCTGATATGAAACTTCTGAATCGGTGTATTGTCTAATTCCCCAAACACAATAGATGATTACAAGAGAGTATTAAAGAATTAAGTAATAACTAATTTTTGAGTAATACATTGACATTATAATTGGCTGTGGATAGCTGTATTACCGAACTTCGTATCACATTATTGGATTTAAAGCAGATGGCTGTAATATGATCCGCAGATTGCATTTTTTGGGGATATGTTGATATACCTGTTAGAAGTATTTTATTAACATGCCTGATAATTATGCGGACAGTGCTAAAACCTTCACATTTGCAGCAATTCTGGTGGAAGGGCTTTTCACAGTGCTTCTTGTGGTATATATTGGATTGATTCTCTCTGTGCTCTCACTGGCTACACCTACCAATCCGGCTTTCCCCGGAACGAACATCAATGTTAATTTTGGTTTCTTTATAATGACAACAATTGCTGTAGTCTTTGGCCTTGTGGGCCTGCTCTGGGTCCTGCTGGACTACTTCCTGATCTATAAGAGGATCGTTGAGGGAGATATCAGAGGGGCACAGGATACAGCACTCATACTGGGGATAATCCAGCTTGTACTGGGAGGGATTATACCAGGTATTCTTGTAATTGTGGCCTACACACAGCTCAACAATTCAGTCAACAGAAGGATGGAGCAGACCCAGGGGCAGGCCTAGAGCTTAGACCTGCAGGAAATTGCCACCTCTTCCATTGTCATGAAAACCACGTCATCCCTTTTAGATATGTGATTTATGACATTTTCGAGCATATCAATGCGATGACCTCTTCCTATTACCTGAGGATGGGTTGTCAACGTGAAGACTCCACTGTCCAGGTGCCGGGTCATATAATCGAAGTCGGCTATCCAGTTTCTCTCAACGCCTCTAGCCTCTCTCAATCCGCCTCCAGGGGCTTCTTCATCCATTTCGAAAACAGGATAATCTTCAAGGGACCAGCTTATGGGCAGTTCAATAAGGCTGGAATTCTCCCCGAATTTGAATCCTCCGTCAAGGCGGGCCTCATCCCCTGTTCTTACCAGGTAAGGTAGATAATCATGGGCCATGAGGCTACTGTCGTACAGGAAACCTTTCTCGATCACAAGAGCAAGGGTATTTTCACTCAGGTCCCATGAAGGTGCCCTGTAACCTCTTGCCTTTTTCCCAGAAATGTTTTCAATAATGCTGTTTGCTTTATCCATTATCGAGCTTTCAGTTTCCCTTGAAAGGCCCCTCGGAGTTTCATGGAGATAATTGTGATGGGCTATTTCATGACCTTTTTTCACTATTTCTTTCACTGTGTCTGTGAAGGAATCAATTGTATAACCCGGGATGAACCATGTGGACTTGATGCCATTTTTTGTGAGGAGATCAATTATCCGGTGAGCACCTACATTTCCAAATTCACTCTGGGATATTTGTGTGGGCGAATACGGATTCATTCTCCCCACTCTGAAGCTGAAAGTATCAAAATCAAAGGAGAGGCATACTGCATATTTTTTCCCATCCGGAAGGTCCGGTAAAATTGTTTTAATCAAGAGATTCACCTTTTATAGAATATATGATTCAAAGAAGAAAAACATTGTTTGGAAGATGATAGGTTAAGAATATCAAATCTGGATGACAGTTTCTGCGCTTTCGGATGATAAGTTTTTTTCCAGGGAAGGTGAAAGGAACACATAAGCCAAGGATGCAGCCAGGGCCATTCCGATAACAAGGTACCAGCCTCTTGCGGCCTGCACCTCAAACACAGCAAACATGATCAGTCCAACATATGCCGATATGGAAGCTCCTGCTCTGGAAAAGGCGAAATATAACCCCTGGTATCTGCCTCTGTTGTGCTCCTCAGAAAACATGGTTACCAGGACCTGAGTAGGTACTGCTACCATCATTTCCCCCAAAGTGGTTATGGTAATTGCAATCTCAAGAAGAACAAATGACCTGGCAAAAAGCACCACAAAATATCCTAGTGCCATGATAAAGGATCCAAGTGCCACTGAGTACAGCCGGGCCCTCTTTTCTATACTGATAATTTTGGATATTGTGGATTGCAGGAGAGTTATGAGCAGTCCATTTGTGCTTAGAACTATCCCTATCTCCAAGCTGGAAAGTGTAAGGAAATTGGATTCAAAAACTGAAAGCGGCACAGCCTGGTAAGCGATTACAAACCATGAAAAGAAGACCATTATCAAGAGGGGAATCACGCCTCTTTTAATTCCTCTCTTTCTGCGGGTGTCATTTGGCTCAGAGTTTTCCCTCAATGCGTATTTGGGGTTGTTTTTTATTCCAACCAGTGCGACAGCCAGCGAAGCAATTGTTGTGGCGGTGCCAAAAATGAAAAGTGAAGTGTATCCGTAGTACTGAACCAGAAAACCTCCGGATACCGGGCCAAGTGTGAAGCCCAGATTCAAGCCGACATATAGCATTGCCATGCCGCTTGCCATTTTGTCTTTGGTCCGGTCAGAAATGTAAGAGGAAATAGCAAGCTGCACAAGGCCGTTGAAGAGGCCAAGAAACGGGAAAGCAACCAGATAGACGATTACAGGGCTGTTATCCATTACGAACATGGTCATTAGAACATAAAGGGCCGCTCCACCTGCCAGGCCAAAAATTGTAACAGTCTTGGTTCCCAGGCGATCAGACAGTCTGCCTCCAACAACCTGGACAACGATATCTATTGCACCAGTTGCAAGGTATATGAATCCAACCGATGAAAAGGGGGCATTTTTAACATTTATGAGGAAAAGTGAAATGAAAAGATAACCGGCACTGAATCCTCCATAAACTAATATGATTGCAAGGAAAATAATGTAGTTCTCCCGGTTCAGAGTCCCAGTCTTCAGTGCTTTGCCTGTTTCAATATCTGTCAATGAACCCACTCTTTTCTACCTTACTGTGCCCGTTGCTTTGGCATTTGCAACGCTCCACATAATCCAGACAGATAACTGGCTGCCTATTAAAGTAAATCTCGGCGGTAAAGATGACTCAATGGTCCAGAAAAAGGGGATTCGGCTCCTAAAGGTCCAGGAGATTGTCCAGGCCTCTTATCAGGCCCTTGAAATTGTTCACTTTCCTGGCTGCGAGCAAGGTGCCCTCCACATAAGATTGGGCCTCATTCCCTGCTTCAAATTTCATTGTCAGCCTTTCCCCGGAAGCTCCAAATATTACATCGGCCCCTATCACATAACCGGGCAGCCGCAGGGAATGAACCTGGTTTCCGTTTAAAGTGACTCCTCTGCTCTCCTTTGGCCCATAGGTTTTTTCAACCGGTACCTTGAGTTCAGGTTTTGCAACCTGGGAAATCCGGTAGGCAAGCTCATTGGCAGTTCCGCTTGGAGAGTCGATTTTCTCCCACGATGCATAATCAAGAATTTCCCAGCTTGGAAGGAATTTTGCAGCAATGGTTGCAAAGCGTAACATGAGTGCAGCCGAAATGGCAAAATTTCCTGCAGCAATAACTCCAACCCCGTTAGATCTGGCTGCCATATCTATTTCCTCATAATCAACGTCGGTTAAACCGGATGTTCCAACAACCACATTTGTTCTATTATTTATGGCAGACATTATGTTTGATTTTACGCAGTCGGGGGAAGTGTAATCTATCATCACGTCCGGTTTGCTTTTCAATGCTTCTTCAACAGTTCCACTAATATTGATTTCTAATCCGGGGATTTGGAGTACCTGAGAAAGTTTCTTTCCAGCGGATCCTCTAGAGACAGCAGAAACAAGATTCAAATCGCCGGACCTGGCCACAGCAGGGGCAAGGGCACTTCCGACCCATCCGGTCACACCGGCTATGCAGATTTTTAATGGCTCCATGATTCATATTGATGCGCTGATACTATGTATAATTAAGCGG